>DASWYH010000651.1:0-9172 GCA_036405095.1 Gemmata sp.
GTGACCAGCCCGTTCAACCCCGACATCATTACACAGGCCCGAACGCTCGAAGAAGCGTTCGAGATGGCTCGTGATGTCGTCGCGCTGTTCGCCGAGGATCGCGCAGCCGGACCCGAAATGAGTTCGACCCGCACGAGTCGAGCTGTCAAGAAACCGGTTGACGGAGATCGGCGTGAACCGCAAAAAGTTCGAGAAACACCTCCGCTCGAACGGGTGTCTCTCGCACCGCCACGGGGGCAGTCACGATATGTGGATCAAATCCGACGAACGAAATGAAAGCTGCCGTACCGCGCCACACGACAGTTTCGACAGGGATCGTTCGCGGCGTGTGCAAAACGCTCGAAATCCCGCTCCCGCCGGGGATTTAACTCCACCCGCAAAGCACCGTTCAGGTTCGCTCCGTCAAAGTACGGCGCGCGAATGACCTCAGATATCCGATCTGCTCGTCGCGTATTGCACCGGCGGGAATGGTCAGCACGGAACCATCAAGGTGCAAAACGGTCCACACGTCGTCCGAGCGAAACACCTGGAAGATGCCATCCAATGCGAGCGTTCGTCGCCCCCCGGCGGTGATCACTTCCAGACTTGTTTGGTCAACGAACAGGTCAACGGGGTTGGCCCCGCGCGCCACGTCGAAGGCGAACCGGAACAGCCCGCGGTACACAACAAGGGGCAGCGCGCCCAGCAGCAGGAACCACACCGATGCGTACAGCGAGAGGTAGGCGGCCCCGACGCCGAACCCGAGCGTCGCAGAGACGGCGGGCAGCCACGGCATCAACTCGACCGCGAGCCGCTGCCGCCGGGACAGAACGTAGCTGAGCCGAAAGGGGATCACGCCGGTGCGCCTGCCAAAAGGTTGTCACCGCCGGACTCGGGACTCCGGGTACGCGCCGATCACAAGAGACCGCATGAACGAGCCCTTGGAATCGGAGGCCAGGAGTTGCTGGTACACCGACTTCGGGACGCCGCTGTACCGCCACACGTTCCCGTTGACGAAGACAGCGGTCAATTCTCGCATCGCCTCGTCGTAACCGATGGCGGTCAACATGCTCGATTCGACTGGTATCAATTTCAACTCGGTAGGCTTTTTCGCGCGAGCGGGTTTCTTTTTGGGAGGCGATTTGGGGATCGTATCGATGTTCTCCGCCAGCCACTCGGCAACGCCCGCGTCCGCGGCGGCAAACGCAGCGTCAATAGTGGGGTAGTCGTTTTCGCCCTCCCACGCCGTTCCACCCGGGTGGATCGCGCGGATAAACGAACTGCTGAACTCATCGGAGCCGAGTTCGATCCACCCGGCTTCCTCGCGCACCCAACGGGCGATTGCCGGGTAAGCCGCGGCGAATGCGTCCGACATTTTCGGTTTGCGTGCCATCGGATCCCTGGGGCGAAACGTTCGTTAGAACTGATACCCCCGCGCGACCCAGTAGTGCCAGTCGGCGACCGCTTGTTCCGTTTCGGGGTCGGCCTTGATCGGTTCGAGTTGCGCAAGCGGGACCGCAAGCCCGTCTTTCTCCCACCGGATCGTGACGAAAATCTCGCTCCCGCACTCCTCGTCCGGAGCGATTCCGGTGACCTCGACTTCGTCTTTTACGCGCAGTGGCGAAACGGAGCGCTTCGCCACGCACCGAGCGCGGACCGGGAACTGGAGTTGATCTTCGATGTAGGCGTACCAGTCGGCGGCCTGCTCGTCTTCGTTGTAGCAATCGACAACGATCTCCATCGCGATCCGCTCTTCCCGCTCCGGGTCTTCCTTGGGCTTGCTCTTCGCCATTGCGCACCTCGGAATCAGAGTGCGTGCCCTCACGCGCTGGGTTCTTCGAGGTAAGTGTAGCCCTCCAGTCCGTTCTCGTAGAAGCGCAAAAACTGCCGCGCTTCCGAGGCGGTAATCTTCCCGCGCTTCACCGCCTTCTCCACGTCCTTCCGCATCCGGTCCGTCAGCTTCTCGGCCGAATACTGAACGTAGTTCAGCACCTCCGTCACGGTGTCGCCCTTCACCACGGAGTCGATCGAGGGCGTGCCGTCCTCTTCCATCGACACGTGAACCGCGTTCGTGTCGCCGAGCAGGTTGTGAAGGTCGCCCAAAATCTCCTGGTACGCCCCGAGCAGGAACGCCCCGAGGTAGTAGGCTTCGTTGGTCGTGTGGGCGTGCAGTTCCAGCGTGTTGCGCACGTCGCGGAGGTCGATGAACTGGTCCACCTTGCCGTCGGAATCGCAGGTGATGTCACCGAGCACGCCGCGGCGCGTCGGCGCTTCCGTGAGCCGGTGGATCGGCATGATGGGGAAGAGTTGCTTGATGGCCCACGAGTCCGGCATGCTCTGGAACACCGAGAAGTTGCAGAAATAGGTGTCCGAAAGCATGTTATCGAGGCCGTTCAGCTCCTCGGGCACGTAGTCGAGGTCGCGCACGATCCGCTGGAGCTTCCGCCCGAACGCCCAGAACAGCCGCTCCGCGAGGGCGCGCAGTTCGATCGTGAGGTGCCCCAAGTTGAAGAGCGAGAGCGTCTTCTCCATCTGGTCCACCGCGTCGTGGTAGAACTCGATGAAGTTCTTCTTGTTCAGCTCCTTGTAGTTGCTGAACAGGTCGCGGATCGGTTCCGGGGCGTCGTCCGGGAGCGAGTCCGGCGCGGTACACTTGTCGAAGTCGGACGTACCCAGCACGTCGAACACCAGAACCGAGTGGTACGCGACCACCGCGCGCCCGCTCTCGGAGATGATCGCCGGGTGCGGCACGCCCGCCTCGTCGCACACGCTCTTGATGCGGTACACCACGTCGTTGGCGTACTCTTGCAGCGTGTAGTTGGTGCTGGACTCGAACGCGGTCTGGGAGCCGTCGTAGTCGATGCCCAGTCCGCCGCCCACGTCGATGAACTTGAGCCCCGCGCCGAGCCGGTACAGTTCCACGTACACCCGGGCCGCTTCGGAGAGCGCGTCTTTCACCTTGCGGATGTCCGACACCTGCGAACCCATGTGGAAGTGGGTCATCTGCAAGCAGTCGCCGAGTTCCTTGCTCTTGAGGTACTCGTAGGCTTCGAGCACCTCGGTCAGCGTGAGGCCGAACTTGGAGCGGTAGCCCGCGCTCCCGCGCCAGCGCCCCGACCCGCGCGACGCGAGCTTCACCCGGACGCCGATCGGCTGGCGCACGCCGAGTTCTTCCATGTACTTGACGATGAGTTCCAGCTCGGTGAACTTCTCCACCACCGGGATGATGTTCTTCCCGATCTTCCGGGACATCACCACCATCTTGATGAACTCGTCGTCCTTGAACCCGTTGCAGATGATGGGCGTGTCCACGCCGTTGGTCAGCGCGAGAACGGCCAGGAGTTCCGGTTTCGACCCGGCTTCGAGCCCGAAGTTGTGGTTCTTCCCGAAGTTCAACACCTCTTCGACGACGTGCCGCTGCTGGTTCACCTTGATCGGGTACACGCAATGGTAGTCGCCGGTGTAGCCGTACTCCTTGCGCGACCTCTCGAACGCGCCGGCGATCTCGCCGATGCGGTGCTGGAGGATGTCGGTGAAGCGGAGGAGGAGCGGCGGCTCGATGCCGCGGGTGCGGATCTGATCGACGAGGTCTTTGAGGTCGATGGCGCGGTCGGAGTCTTTGTCGGGGTGGACGGTGACGTGACCCTGCTTGTTGATTCCGAAGTACCCCTTGCCCCAGTTCTTGACCCCGTAGGTTTCGAACGCGTCGTGGAGCTTCCAGGTCGGGTTGATGTCGGACGTGTCGGGGCGCTTGGCCATCAGGGTTCAACCTTTCCCGCGTGCGCGGGTCCGCAAGGGAACAACTGCGCGAGTGCGCGATTGTCCCATCTTACGTCGCGCGTATCGGGGTGCAACCGCAGGTTCCGGACGGCGAAGGCGATTGTCCCGTGTGGCGATCACTTCAGATCAAACGGATCGAGTTGGTTCTCCCCCGCCTTCACCGTCACCGCCATTTTGGAGGTCGCGCGGTTCGAGTACGCGCCCTGGAGGCGGTCCTTCGTATCGGCCGGTCCCGTCGAGAACGCGCCCTTCTTGCCGGCGACCGGTTCGGAGCACAGCACCGTGACCACGTAATCGCCCGGCGGCGCCCCGTCGCGGTCGCCGGTGGTCAGCGCGAACGTGCCGTCATCTTTGGTGAGCCCGGTCGAAGGAACCGTCTTCGGGGTGGCGTCCCCCTTCGGGTGAAAAGTCACCAGTGCCCCGGCGAGCGGTTCGCCCTTGTAAACGACCTTCCCGCGCACCGGGCTCAGCCGCCCGGCCTCGGAGCACGAAGCACCGAGCAAACCGACCGAGAGGAGCGCCAAGGCACCGAGCGAACGGGCGCCAACGGAGAGCATCATTCACCTTGCGGTTAAGGGACCGGGGCGCATCAGCGCCAGAAGGGGGAACCCGAAACGGGATCGGCTCACCGCGCTGTGAGCCGACGAGTGCGAGCGCGCGTACAGCACGGCCCTCAGTTGTCCGTGACCACCTCACCGCCCGCGCGGCTCGCGAGCGCGGCCACGACACCGGGAGCCGTTGACTCCTTCAGAAACTGCACCGAGCCGTCGCCCCGAACCGTCATGGCGCCGCCGGTGTGGAACGAGTAGATCTGGTTCACGTTGTTACAGTTGACGATACAGCAGCCGCCGTCCCGGCTCGTGCCCGTGGTGTCGTACCCGCGGAGGAAGATCGCGTTGTTGTAGTCGGAGGCCGCCGCGTTCAGCGTCCAACCGGCCGCGCCGGGCGTGTTGGGCGTCACCGGGGTTCGCTTGGCATAGACCTGATGGCGCCCGGCGTCCTCGGCCATTATGACCGTGTTCGATGTCCCGTCCGCCACGTCTGTGAGCCGCACCTTACCCGTTGTCAGCGACGTTCCGGTCGTTGCCCCCATGATTCCCATGATGCCGCCATTGTCATTGCCCGCGCTGCTCCCGGTGGACGGTGCGGCCGGGCTGCTCGTGGCGCACGCGTTCCGAAAGTTGTTGTGATACCCGCGCACAGCCGAGTAGTCCGTTCCGCCCAGAACCATTGCCCCCGCGTTGGGGATGCCGAGGGACGCGAAGTACGGACCGTAGTCAACGACCCGCGCCGGCGCCGACGGGCACATGAAAACCTTCACGCTCGCTCCCGCGGCCGGGCTCGTGCCCCAGTTGGGTGGGAGGTTGCGCGGGTCGATCACCGACAGGTCGAACCGCGTCCCCAAGAGGATGTTGTTTTGCTCGACATACGGCAAAAGGCTAACGAGCGGCGCGTGCCCTTGCGTCTGCGCGCCATACGGGTTGCCCGCCGGCGCCGGGCTGAAGTCGAACCCCCACGGCGGCACGTACCCCACGGCGTCGTGGTGGTTGTGAACGGCCAACCCGAGCTGTTTGAGGTTGTTGCTGCACGACATGCGGGCGGCGGCCTCGCGCACCTTTTGCACCGCCGGGAGCAGCAGCCCGATGAGGATCGCGATAATCGCGATCACCACCAACAGCTCGATCAACGTGAACGCCGAACGGAGCGCACGCGGGCCGGGAGCCGACATGGGAGCACCCTGGAGAGAAGGCCGAGAAGGTAGAGCTAGCGCGTGAGCTTCCGTGATTCGCCCGAACGTGTCAATGGAAATCGCGCGGGTTCAGACGGACTTTGTTGTTACGCCACAAAATGCAACGAGCCCGGCGCACGTGCCTCTGGCTCGTTGCGTTCACGCCCGCCCCGCCGCTGTGGAACGAATAGTTCTCGTTATCGTTTTTGCAGTTGATCGCCTGGCTCCCGTTGCACACGGTATCGACCGAGTAGCTGCTCTGCGGGTCGGCCCAGCCGGCGTCGTTGCGAACGTTGCTCGTCCGGGCGCCCGGGGTCCTCGGCCAGCAGGATGCTGTTCGAGGTGCCGTCGGTCACCCCGGTAACGGTGAACGCCCGGCCGACCGAGACCTTGTAGTTCCCGGAGGCGATCCCGGCGGTAAAGGCCGCGAGGCTCGGGAGCGCCTGGTTCCCGGCCATGATCGACGGCCTGCCCGACCGACATCGGCGGCGGTCGCCGCACCGCCGATGTCGGTCGGGCAGGCGTAGTCGCTGACCGCGAACGTCATGGCGGAGTTGTTCGGCACCAGGGCGTTGAGCGCGCCGGCCGGGCCGCCGACGTCGGACGAAAAATCCACGGCGCGCACGTAGGCCTTGACCGACGTTGGCGACGACGGGCAGATGTAAATCTTGATCTGTTGGTTCGCGGCTGGTGCGTTCGTCGTGTTCCAGAACCAACTGTTGAAATCGTACTGCTGCGCGAGGTTGTCCTGTTCGATGTACGGCAGGCTCGCAGCGCCCCAGTTGTACGTCACCCGGCGCGTCGGCACCCCACCGGACACCTGGAGCTCGACGAAGACCGCCGAGGGGGAACACCTGATAGGCGCTCTCGTAGTTGTGGCACGCCAACCCGAGCTGCTTCATGTTGTTCTGGCAGCTCATCCGTGCAGCGGCCTCGCGCACCTTTTGCACCGCCGGCAACAGCAGCCCAATCAAAATGGCGATAATCGCGATCACCACCAGCAGCTCGATCAGCGTAAACGCCGACCGGCGCGAACGCGAGGGGGCATAACGAAGCTCTCCGAGAACGACACCAGGAGACGACCGGCAGCGGATTGAAGTGATTACTACGCCCGCCCCGTGTTGAAACGGGGTGGCGCCGTGTGAAATGCCTGTGAAACTCCCGAGCCGAAACATAGCAAACGATATGCGGGCCGAATCCGCAACCACTTACACGAACATCCGCCGAAAGACGAAACGTGCGTTGTGGGTCGGGTTCGTGCGAACGACCGCTTCACAACATAGGCTCAATCACCAGTCGTAGATGGTGAGATGCTTAACGCACGATCGGTCCGCTTTCACGTTCGCGAGATGAAGCATAAGTCCCGATCTCTTGGCGAGCGGGGACAGGTCCGTCACGCCCGTGCTGTTCAAGTAGAGGTTCCTCAGCCCCGTGAGCTTGGATAGCGGTGACAGGTCCGTCACACTCGTATTGTTCAAGTAGAGTTCTGTCAGCCCGGTGAGCCCGGACAGCGGTGACAGGTCCGTCACACCCGTGCTGTTCAAGTTGAGCCGCGTCAGCCCGGTGAGCCCGGACAGCGGGGACAGGTCCGTCACACCCGTGCTGTTCAAGTTGAGCCGCGTCAGCCCCGTGAGCCCGGACAGCGGGGACAGGTCCGTCACACCCGTGCTGATCAAGTAGAGTTCCCTCAGCCCGGTGAGCCCGGACAGCGGGGACAGGTCCGTCACACCCGTGCTGCTCAAGTAGAGGTACGCCAGCCCGGTGAGCCCGGACAGCGGGGACAGGTCCGTCACACCCGTGCTGTTCAAGTAGAGGTACGCCAGCCCGGTGAGCCCAGACAAATGGGAAATGCGCCGGATATCGGACCGCCCGAGGTAATCAATTTCTCGCACGTTCCGAGACATGAGCGGGACGCTATCCCCCAACTCATGCAAAACTCCTTTCCTGTCGTCGATTCCGTATCCCGCGAGTGCGTTCAATGCTTCGGGCGTCCCGATTAACCTCAGCGCACGGACGCAGGCAGCCTGGACGTTAGCTAATCGCCGCTCGTACTTCAGATGCGGTACGGCCACGTTCCCCGCCGCCGCGAGCCATGCCGCATCCGTGAAGTTACGGGGCGGTATCAGTTGAACGACAAGGCTGTTGAGCCGCTGTTTCACTTCCTCGGAACAGTGTGTCGCCTGTCCTCGGCACTGGAGCGCGAAGACGGCCAGCGCCCGCGCCTGTTCCACCGCCGGAGCCGCCTTCTGCTTACCCGAACGTGGCTTCGGTAGTTGGGGCGGCAATCGCTCGAAGACACCGTTGAGAATCTCGTTTTGGAACACAACGTCCCCGGCGGCGAATGCGAACACACCGACCCGGCGCCAGGCTTCGTGGTGAAGGCGTTGCAGCAAAAGCGGAGCGTGCCGTTCGGTCGCGATCTGCTCGCCGGCCAGGAACTCTTTAAACGTGTTGTGAAGGAACTCGATCGTCGCGGGCTTCCCGGTCGTCTCGTCTTCGGGGGTCGCCTCCCGAATCATGCCGCTCCGCTCGCGGATGCAATCGAACACGGCAGTGGCTTCCTCACTCCGCCGGTCCGGCATCCGACCGAGCGCCAGCCCGACCTGGGCGCGCGCATCGGGCACCGCCAGCGCGGACCGGTCGTTCAGCACGAAGTGGTACGCGAGCTGGCGCATGACCGCCTTTTTCTGCTCGTACTTCAGTAGCGGGTACGGGTGCGGGAACTTGCTCAGGTCGATCTTCCGCTCCTGGTCCAACCGGTGCAGCATCATCTCGCACAGCACCTCGCACATCTGCCGCAGCCCGTCCGGCAGAAACCCCCGGCGGGCGTGGTACAGCGCGCAGGTCATGGCGCAGAGCATCGGGTTGGTGACGAGCGGGGTGAGCCACGGGGCGGTTTCCAGGTCGCGAACCAGTTCGGCGGCTTGCGCCTTCAACTCCGGGGCGTTCTTCCCGCGCGACACGGCCTCGTACCACTGCTGGATGAACTTGTCCCGGTCCCCCTCCGACATGGGAACCACGTGAACCTCTTGGAACTTGAGGTCCGTGAGCCAATCGGGATCGACGGCTTCGGGGCGGGTGGTGAGAACGAAGTAGCTCTTGGGAAAGGCGCCGATGAGGGCTTCAACGGAGTTCCGCAGGTCGCCGCGGTTCGCGTGGGGGATTTCGTCCACCCCGTCGAGGAGAACGAGCCCGCGCCCGGCCCGGAGAGTGGACTCGACCCAGTTCGGAGGCGGGTCGCCCAGCGTGCGCGCCACGAGCGCGGGGAACGCTTTGGGCGGTGGCAGTAAACCGTCCTGACAGTTCCGGAGGAACACAATAAACGGCATCCGGTGGCGCCAGTCGGCCGAAATCGCGTCCTTCTCGTTCTCCGTGCGCAGGCGCGGTGAGTCTGGTTCGCCCTCGTACTCCAGGTGCGCCCGCCACTGAGCGTCCGGGAGGGCCATCCGGGCGGCGTTGATCGCGGCCCACTTCATGAGCGTCGTTTTGCCGCCGCCGGCGCTCCCGCGGATCAGGAGGCGCCCCGTCTGGGGGAGGAGCGTATCGAACGCCGCTTCGGTTGAAACGAGCGTCGTACCGGTCTCATCGTCCTCCGCGTCCGCGTCTGTCTCGGGTTCCAAATTGAGCGTGACGTAAGCCTCGGTCAGTCTGGCCCGGCGCAATTCGTCGGGCAGATCAACACCG
>DASWYH010000652.1:0-2849 GCA_036405095.1 Gemmata sp.
CATTGGTGTCACCACCAACGGCATCCTGCTTGCCAATCAGGCCCAGCGGCTCTTCGACGCCGGTTTGCGGCGGCTCAACGTTTCACTCGACACGCTCGACCCCGCGCGCTTCTTCACCCTCACCCGTCGCACCGGGGTTGAAAACGTCCTCGCGGGCCTGGAAGCCGCAAAGCAAGCCGGGTTCGCACCAATCAAGGTGAACGCCGTTGCGATTCGCGGGTTCGCAGAACATGATGTGGTGCCCCTGGCCCGGTACTGCCGGAGCAACGGCTTCGAACTCCGGTTCATCGAGTACATGCCCATCGGGGCCGACTCGTGGGAGCGCGAGAAGGTGTTCTTCGCGTCCGAGATCCTGGAACTGGTCGCCCGCGAGGTCGGTTCTTTGGTGCCCATGAATCACGACCCCTCGGCACCGGCGCTCGACTACACGTACCGCGACGGCGGCGGAACCGTGGGCGTGATCGCGTCCGTGTCGCGGCCCTTTTGCCGGGCGTGCAACCGTATCCGGCTCACCGCCGACGGGAAACTGCGGAACTGCCTCTTCGCTCTCGATGAAACGGATGTGAAAGGGTTGCTCCGCGCGCCTGCTATAAATGAATCAGCGGTGGCAAGCGCTCTGCGCGAGAGCGTGTGGGCCAAGTGGGAGGGCCACGAGATCAACGCCGCTACCTTCGTGAAGCCCGACCGCACCATGCACGCCATCGGTGGCTGAAAGCCCAAAGGGTGGAGCCATGAGCCGTTTCAACGACGAGAACGAAAACGAGCACGACAGCGACGACTTCGACAGCCCCGATGAGACGGACTCTCTCATCTGGGAGTTGCGGTCGGAAATCATCCGCCTGGAAGCGCAACTCGATCAGCTCACCGCAAGCGTCCGCGAACAAACCGAAGAGTCGATCGCCATTTCGGTCCGGCTCGCCGAACTCGAAGCCGCCGTTGAGCGCCTCCGCGCCCGGCAGCGCCGCGACACCAAACTGCTATTCCTCGCGTGGATGATGGTCGTCGCCTCGGTCACCTTGTCACTGTTCTCGTTCTTCACCACCTGACGCCAGCGCCCCAGCGAGCGCGAGCCCCTGGAGCGATTGAAACACGGTTCGTCACGGCTTCCAGTTGGGGCCGAGATCGACCTTGTGCTCGGTCTGAGCGCTCTCGATGTGGAGCCCGCCGGGCACGCCGTACTGGTTCGGTTGGCCCTTCTGCCCGGACTTGAGCCGCAACAGCGTCACCGAGTATTTGCCGATCGGCATCCACCCCACATCGAACGTCCCGTCCGCCTTCACCGGCACGTTGAACGACTGCCCCTTTTCGTGGAACACCTTGAGTTGCACGGTTTCGCCCTCCGGGAACTGAACCGCCTTCCCGTTGGCGACGACCCGGCCACCGAACTTCTCAACGGTCGGCCCGTCGTAAGTGGACTTCCGCTCGCACCCGAGCGCGGTAACGAACAACGCTGCCATCAGCGCGGCGACGAACTGCGGTCGCATGAACGCTCTCCTGGGTTCGGTCGTTTCAAGCGGTCCGTGAGCCGTGGGCCGAAAGACGAGAAGGAAACACCGGAGCCGGAAGCGAACGCGGAGGGCTCTTCACGCCTGTCTGGCCACTGCCCCGAGCACTTGAAACCGCTGGGATTCGGTTGAGAAATGGCGCCACCCGGGCGAACAGGTGCCCGGGCGGCGCGACGAGTCAGTTCACGGCCACGACCTCGCCACCATTCGGGGTCATCAGCCAGATCACCGTTTGCGGTGGGGTGCTGTAGGAGAGCGAGCGGACGCTGCCGTCGGCCATCACGAACGGGACGCCGCCCGCGTACGGGCTGCCCCAGCGGTTCCATGAGTCCAGGTCGCGGGCGTCGCGCTCCAGCTGGAACGTGGACGCGAACCACGTTTCCCAACCGCTCGCGAGCCCGTAGGTCGAACCCGGAATGAGAGTCGTGTTCGTTCCCCCCGCCATGTACCAGGTGGTGTCCGGCACGTTCGACCGGGTGAGCCCCATGACGCCCGGGCCGCCCTCACAAATCGAATCGTCGTTGTTGTCCCGTGTGGTCCCGTTCGACAGGAGGAACTGGACCGGCCCGCGTTTCGCGTAGGTCTGGGTAGCCATCGCCTTCATACCCAGAAGAACCGTGTTCGATGAACCGTCCGCGATGTTACCCACGCCCCGGTTGTACGGGTTCCACCCCTGCGGCCCGCTGGCCCAGGCGGTGTTCGGTCCGGGTTGCGGACCGGCCGCGGTGTTCATCGCCGATCCGACCAGAATCGCGTTGGCCGCGTAGTCGGTGACCGGTCCGGCCTGACGGATGCTGTTGGAGTCGTTCACGTCCCCGTTGTACGTCAGGCTCGACAGCCCGGTGCCCGACCGCGACGGATCGAGGAACGCTTTCACCGGTGTGGTGAAGTTCCAGTTCTTGTACAGGTTGTCCTGTTCGATGAACGGCAGCACCTTGTACGGCCACGAAGCGTTTTCCGCGATCTGCGGGCGCGGGTACGCGTGCCACGGGCTGCCGTAGTACCACGACACCCAGTTCCAGCACCCGTTATGCGGGAGCCCCTTGTTAGTGTCCGCGTAGCTGTGCATCGCCAGACCGATCTGTTTCAGATTGTTGGTGGTCTGCGTGCGTGCAGCGGCTTCGCGCACCTTTTGCACGGCGGGCAACAGAAGGCCGATCAGGATCGCAATGATCGCGATGACGACGAGCAGTTCGATGAGCGTAAAACCGGAACGAACGCGCCGCATGGGAGAGACCTCCGGCGAGTAGGAAAGGACAGGGTTCGATCAGAAACGCGGGCGACGGGCGACCAATCAGCGGTCCCCGGGGCGAGTCACCCGGAGCGCCGCAATTTCGAGTCCGA
>DASWYH010000653.1:0-6539 GCA_036405095.1 Gemmata sp.
AGGGCTTCACTTTGTATTTGTCGACCAGCGCCTGTTTTGCGCGAAGGGGCGTGTGAACCGCGTAGTGCGGGAGGTACAGGAAGAACGGCTTGTCCTTGTTCTTCTCGATGAACTGTTCGGCTTCGAGCGCGAGCCGGTCGGTCAGGTACTCGCCGGGCTCGGCCTTTTCCAGACCGGGCATCGTGAGCCCGGCCTTGTTCGCGAACGGCGCGAAGTAGCTCAGCGGCGTGCCCGTGTGGTCGCCGGCGATGTTCACGTCGAACCCCTGCTTCTCGGGCTCGAACCCTTTGCCGCCGAGGTGCCATTTGCCCATGTGGGCGGTGACGTACCCGTGCTTCTTGAGCGCTTCGGCAATGGTCACCTCTTCGAGCGCGAGTTCATTCTTCAGTTCCGGGCGCTTCAGCCGCTGGGCGGGGGAGTCTTTGCGCCCGGGGAGCCAGTCCGTGATGCCAACGCGGGGCGGGTACTTGCCGGTCATGATGCTGGCGCGCGTCGGCGAGCACACCGGGCACGCCGCATAGAAATCGGTGAAGCGGATGCCGTCTTTCGCCAGTTGGTCCACGTTGGGCGTCTTGTAGAACGTGCTCCCGTAGCACCCGAGATCGCGCTGCCCCAGGTCGTCGATGAGGAACAGCACGACGTTGGGCTTGTTCGCGGCCCGAAGGGAAGAAAACGAGCCACTCAGGCACAGCGAACACAGAGCCAGGCAGAAGAGACGAAGCACGGCGGCACCGAGAACGAGGAAGCGGGAGCGGCGAACCCGGAGCGTAAGCGACGGGGTGCGAGAATTCAACACGCACTCACTTGTTTCGTGCCGTGTGGGCCTTTTCGATCGCAACGTAGAGGCGCGCCCCGCCGTCGATGCAGCCCTCCGGGTGCTCGCCCTTCTCGTCTCCACTGTGTCCCAGGTAATAGTCCTTTCCGTTGGGTGTGAACGCAACCGGGTTGCAGCCCCAATCGTGACACCGGAGCCGGAACTCGCGCCCGCCCTTCGTGCGAATCATGACATCCGCGACGTGAAAATAGATGCCGCTTTCCACCCCACCCGAAACCGCGTACCGATCCGGCTCGGCGGGCACCAACCAAAACAAGATGTCGGGAACGTGTTCGGCGGGCACAACGAACTCGGAAATCGGGCCGGCCCCGAAGCCTTCGATCTTCGGGACGCTCACGCGCATTTCGGCGATTTGCTCGGCATGAGGGAGTTCAAGAGCCGGCGCCAACGGCTTCCCACAGCCGAGCCCGTTCGGCGCCACACCAATCAACAGCAGCGCGAACGCTTTTCGCACGGTTGCCATCCAGAACGCCGAACCCGGCGCGTCGTTTCACGCGATGATCTCCTTGATCGCGGTCCCGTGGTCGATGTCGAGGCGCTTGCGGCCCGGGATTTCGAGCTTCCGCGAGTCCAGACCGAGCTGGTGCAAGATGGTGGCGTGAACGTCGGTGACGTAGTGCCGGTGCTCGGTCGCGTGGAAGCCGATTTCGTCGGTCGCGCCGTGAACCACCCCGCCCTTGAGGCCGCCGCCGGCCATCCACACGGAGAACCCGTAGATGTGGTGGTCGCGGCCGTCGCTCCCCTGGGTGCCGGGCGTGCGGCCGAACTCCGTGCAGAACACCACGATCGTCTCTTTGAGCAGCCCGGTGCGTTTGAGATCTTTCAGTAAGCCGCCGATCGGTTGGTCCACCGCGAGGCAGTTCTTCGAGTGGTTCGCCTTCAACCCGCCGTGCGCGTCCCAAACGCCCGCGCCGCCGGCGCCGTGTTGGATCTGGATGAAGCGCACGCCCCGTTCGACCAGCCGGCGCGACGCGAGCAACTGTTGCCCGAACGCCCTCGTTTCGGGGCGGTCGATGCCGTAGAGTTTCTTGGTTTCTGCGGTTTCCTTGCTGAAGTCGAGTAGTTCGGGCAGCGACTTCTGCATCCGGAACGCCAGCTCGTAGCTCTTGATCCGCGCATCAAGGGCCGGGTCGTTGGGGTAATCTCTCTCGCGCAGCTTGTTGAGCTTTCCGGACAGCTCGAACCCCGCCTTTTGTTCCGCAGGCGTCACCGGCACCTCGGGCTTGCCGTAGTCGAGCGGGTTCGCCGGATCGACCCGCAGAGGAACCGCGTCGTGCGCCGGCCCGAGGTAGTGGCCGTCCTTGAGGTTCCAATATTCGCGGTTGCCCATCGAAACGAACTGCGGCAAATTCTCGTTCAGGGTGCCGAGCCCGTAGTGAACCCACGCGCCCAACGTGGGGTACTCACCGTCGAGCATGTGGCGCCCGGTGTGGAACTGCGTTTGCGCGCCATGGTTGTCGTCGGTGGTCCACATGGAGCGGATCACCGCGATGTCATCGACGCAGGAGCCCATATGCGGCACCCAATCGCTCAGTTCGATGCCGGCTTGCCCGTATTTCTTGAACCCGACTTGCAGCGGGTAGAGCTTGTTCCGCTGCTGTCCGTTCGCGTCGTTGACCACCGTAACGCGGGCGAGCTTGAGTTTCTCGGGGTCTTGCGCGTCGGGGACGGGGCCTTCCTTGATGGTCTTCCCGGCGAACTTGGTCAGCGCGGGCTTGGGGTCGAACGTCTCCATGTGTGAGACGCCACCGTTCATGAACAGCCAGATCACCGATTTCGCTTTGGGGGCGAAGTGCGGCTTCCCGTCCGGCGGCGCCCACTTACCGGAGCCCGCCGAATAGCCGTCGCGGTGGAGCATCGCGGCGAGAGCGAGGCCCGAGAAGCCCCGGAACGAGCCGGTCAGGAACGAGCGTCGGTTCATGGTACTTTCCGGTGGAAGGTTCAAAATTCCTTGGCCTCAAAAAAGCGGAACGCCGACGCCACGACAACGAACTCAACGACCCGCGATCCCACTCGGTTCGGGCGCTCGAACTCGATCCGCATCGCATCCGTGTAACCGCGATCGTTGATCAGGCACCATGCCCAACCCACCAAGGCGCCAACGCACTCGGACCAAACCGGCCGCGCCGACAGGTCTACCCACTCGCCCTCATCTTCGATCGCGACGGGGCCACATCCGGCTGTAATCTGGTCCAATTCTTCGTCCGCCAAGAATGTGACCTGGTATTCGTTGAACCAGAACCGTACCGCCGTTACGAACGTCGAATCGCCGCGCCAATTAAACGCATCGACGCTGAGGAGAAAACCGCCTTCGGCCACACGTCTCAAAGCGGTTTGTAGTTCGCGTGTCAAGTTGCTCACCTCACCGTGACGAAGTCGTTGTGGTTGATGAGCGCCTGCACCAGTTGCAACCGCACGCGCTTCGTCTTCTCGGCTTCCTTCGCGTCCTTCAGTGTGGCGCGCAGTTCCGAGAGTGCCTCCAGACAGGTCGCGCGCTCGTCCTCTGTCGGCGAGGTGGCGAGTACCAACTCGAACGCGGCAGTCACAAACTTCGCATCGTCGGCACCTTTCAACTTTGCGTGCAGCGTCTCATTCATCTTCGCGGCGGCGGTCTGCGCGAGTTTGCTGTTCCACAGCGCGAGCGCCTGCTGCGGAACGACGCTCTCGCTCCGGCGGTAGCAGTCCAGCACGTTCGCGTTGTCGAAGATGTCGAGCAGCTTGTTGTGCTCGTTGTGGGAGTGGAAAAAGTACAGCGCCCGGCGCTTCGAGGCGTCCTGTTGCGCGAGCGGCACCGGCGGGCCGCTCATCGTGAGGTCAAGATCGCCGGCAAGGTGAAGCAGGCTGTCGCGGATCGTGTTCGCGTCCATGCGCACCGGGTTCATGCGCCACAGGTACTTGTTCTCGGGGTCGAGTTTCACCGCATCACCCGCGTTCCGGCCCGAAGACGAGAGCCGGTACACGTTGCTCGTCACGATGAGCCGGTGCAGGTGTTTGAAGCTCCCGTTCTTTGCGGTGAATTCGCTCGCGAGCCAATCGAGCAACTCGGGGTGCGTTGGCGGCGCGCCTTTGCGCCCGAACTCGAACACCTGCGGCACCAGCGGCGTGCCGAAGTGGCGCAGCCAGACGTGGTTCACCGCCACCCGCGCCGTGAGCGGGTTCTTCGGGTCCGCGATCCAGTTCGCCAGCGCGGTCCGGCGCCCGGTGCTCGTCTCCGGAAACGGGCGCGCCTTCGATTGGGCGCTCTCGACGTTCGATTCTGCACTCTTCACCGACCCGCGGAGCGCGAGCGGTGCTTTCGCCGGGTCTGCGTAAGCGGCTTCGAGGGCCGCGATCTCGGCCCCCGTTGCCGCAAGCGCCTTGTAGTACGGGGCCAGGAGCGCGATTCGCACGAGCACACCGCGGTCCGCGCAAGCGGCCTCGGCCTTTTCCAGGCGCTCTTGTGCGGCGAACATCTTGGCTTCAATCGCCCGGCGGTACATCAGCGCGATTTCCGCCCGGCGGAGCGGTTGATGCGCCTCCGTTGGGAGCTTCACGGGCGTGATCTTGAAGCCGTCCGGAGCGAGGAAGTTTGGCACGCCGGGGGTCACCACCCGGTTCGGGTCCGGGTTGCGCTCGTCGCCGCGAATGTGGAACGGGGTCTTCGCATCCAGGTTGCAGTCGAAAGCCCGCGGGACACCGGCCTTCATCGCGTCGGGTTCGTCGGGGAGCAGGTCCGTGCGCACCTGATATGGCTCGAAGATCGCGCGGAAGCTGTAGTAATCGCTCTGCGTGATCGGGTCGTACTTGTGGTCGTGACACTTCGCGCAGTTGAGGGTGAGCCCCAGGAACCCTTTCCCGGAGTGCTCCACAACTTCATCCAACCACGACGTGCGGTTGAACAAGAAATACGACCGCGCGAGGTAGCCGGTGGCGCGGAGCTTCTTCGTGTCGGTGGGGTACAACTCGTCGGCCGCGAGCATCTGTCGAATCATTTCGTCGTAGCCGAGATCCGCGTTGAAGCTCTCGATGGTCCAGTCGCGCCAGTGCCAGATGTGGCGCTGGCTGTTCCGCAACTCGGCCCCCAGCCCCCACCAGTCGGAGTAGCGCCAGATGTCGAGAAAGTGCCGGCCCCAGCGCTCACCGTACTGCGGAGAGGCGAGCAACCCGTCGACGACCTTTTCGTAAGCGTCGGGCGCGGCGTCGCTCACGAACGCTTCCAACTGCTCCGCCGTGGGCGGGAGCCCGATCAGGTCGAGGTAGACGCGGCGGAGAAGCACCCGTTTGTCGGCGGGCCGAACGGATTTCAAACCTTGATCGCGCCATTTCGCGGCAACGAACGCATCGATTTCGTTTCGGATTTCAAAGTCCGCCTTTTGCACTTCCGGAACCTTCGGCCGCACCGGCGCGCGAAACGCCCAGTGCGAAACCGGGTCGGGTTCGGGCGCGTCGTCGGCGGGCACCTTCGCGCCCTGCTCGATCCACGCTTTCAGTTTGGCGATCTGTTCGGGTTTGAGGGGGTGCCCTTCCGGCGGCATCCGGGCGGCTTCGTTTTCGGAGGAGACGCGCAGCAGTAACTCGCTGTCGCCGGGCTTGCCGGGAACAACGGCGCCGCTCTTGATCATGTGCGCCCCGCTATCGACCCGGAGCTTGGCTTTCTGCGCGAGCGCCCCGTGACAGGCGTAACACCGCTCCCGCAACACCGGCTTGATGTCTTTGCCGTAGTCCACCGTGTCGGCGGCACCTGCGAGCACGGGGAACGCCAGAAGCGCACAGAAGGTGAGGGGGAATCGCATGGATCGCGTTCCGTTGGTCGGCGCGGGCGGGGGTGAAGACAGGCTAAACGATTAGCACCGATCGTGCAAGAAACTCCGCGACGCGATTGCGGGCGCGGGCGTTGAGCACTGCTGTTCTTGTATTGTCGCGCCCGTCCCGCTATGCTCAAATCGCCACGCGCCCGACACGTACAACCGGGTGCGATCTACTCCACGGAGCGCCCACATGCCCGTTGTCTCGTGCCCGCACTGCTCGCAACCCGTCTCCCTCCCGAATTCGTGGAGCGGGGCCGCGTACACGTGCCCTCACTGCCGGCGCGTCGTTGCGGGCTCGAAGCCGAAACCGGAACCCGAAGAAGAGGAGGAAGAAGAGGAAGAAGCCCCGAGAAGAAAGAGCAGAAAGAAAGAAGAAGACTTCGCGATCGACCCCGAGCCCCTTGTGCGCCCGCGCCAGCGGCGGTCCAGCGGCCCGATCGTCGATTTTTTCACGTTCCGCCTGATGATAACGCCCATCATCATTCAAATCGTTTTCTGGCTCGGGGTGCTCGCATCCGTCGGGCAGGGGATGGTGCTGATCGTCGGCAGTTTTGCGGTTCCGGCCGGGGTCCAGAGGGCCGGCGACTTCCGCGACCCCGATCGGCCCCTGAACAACGCCGACAAGCAAAAGGTGAATGCCGCGGCCACTTCGTTCTCCATCGTGATGTTTGCCTCCGGGCTCGCGGTGATGGCCATCGGGCCGCTCCTGACTCGGCTCTACTGCGAGTTGCTCATCATCATCTTCAAGATCCACGACGAGCTGAAACTCGCGAACGACCGACAGCAGTATCGCACGTGACGGTTATGTAACCTCCCGCCGCCCTCCCAAGCGGCGGGAGGGCGACACGTTCATTTGTGCTGGTGTTACACTCGATCAGAGGATAAGCTTGAGCTCCGGGTGAAGGCTCTCCCGCAAA
>DASWYH010000654.1:0-2434 GCA_036405095.1 Gemmata sp.
CGGCCCCCTCGACCACGGGCGGCGTGCCCTCGGCCGGCGGCGCGGCCCCTTCGGCCGCGGGCGCCGGTTCCGGCGGCGCGGCAGCAACCGCCGCGCCGCTTTCGGCTTCGGTGGGCGGTGTGTTCGGCGCGTCGGGGGGGGGCGGCGAAGAGTCTGCGGGTGTGTTCGACGTCGGGTCGGACGGGGTCATGTTGCGAGCGTCCTGGGGACAGCGGGGCGGCTCCGGCGGCGGAGTCGGGACGGTCCACCGGCATCGCGGGTTCGCGCACCGGTCGGTTGCGCCTGTGGAGGCGTTCAGGGGTCATGATTACGGGCGGGTACGAAGTACGTCAAGGAACCTCCGCCCACGAACCGGGAGAACGGGCCGTTGCTCCGCGGGCCGAAAGGGGGAGCGCGCCCGCTGCGCTTCCGGACCCGGCCACACCAGCAGCCTCCGTGTCGGGCGCCGCTGGGGGCGCCCGCTGGGCCGCGCATCCGGTCGGATCGGGGAAGCCGTTCCTTCGCGGCGCCGCGTGCCCTCAACGAGCCGCCCGATCGCAGGGCGCGTGCGGTCACACTGCGCCGAGCAGCTCCGCGAGCACGTTCCCCTTCGGGTAGCTGTGCCCGAGGTGCTGCCGGAACCCTTCGGCAAAGGGCACCCCCGCGGCGGCGCCTTGCGCCGCGCCCCACTCGCGCATCGAGTCGACCAGGTTGTCGACGCCGTGGTGCTTGCGCAGCCACGCGCGCTGGCTCTCGTGGCACTCCAGCATCCGCCCCTTGTCCGCGATGACCGCCGAGATGTCGATCCGGAACGCCGGCTTGATGGGGGCGCCGAACGCGTCGGCACCTTCTAACGGGTCGCAGTAAAAGAGGTGCGGGATGTGGTCGAGCGGCGGGTGCAGGTGCCGCCCGTGCAGGAAGTTCGGGATCGGGGCCGCGAACGTCGCCGCGCGCACCAGCTTACTCGTCTGCTCGTGGTCCAGGTGGTAATCGTCCGGGCTGTGCGTGAACACGACCGCCGGGGCCACCGCGTTGATGAGGCGCGTGACCTTCTCCAGCGCCCCCTCGGTGAAGATCACCCGCAGGTCGCGCTCTTCGAGGCAGTGGTACGCGGCCCCGATCGTTTCCGCCGCGGCCCGGCCCTCGGCCCGGCGGATGCGCGCGATCTCCTCGGGGGCGTGCTCCGCCGAGCCGCAATCGCCCGGCGTCATGGTGGCCACGTGGATCGCCCAGCCGTGCTCCTTCCGGAGCCTCACGAGCGTGCCGGCGCAGAGGAACTCGGCGTCATCGGGGTGCGCCAGAACGGCGAGCGCGGTGCGGTTCATGTTTCGCTGTGCGGGGTGGAAGGGGCTGCGGTGGGAGGGTGTTATACGAACCGCGGGCCGCGGGGGGTGCCCCGCGGCCCGTCGGGTTCCGGGTCCGTGTGATCCGGTCAGGGCTGTGCGCTCGGGGGCGGAACCGGACCGCCGGGGGCGGGCGCCGGGGGCGCTTGCTTGCGCGACACCCCCTGTTTCACCCGCACCGCTTCCTTCATCGAATCACTGATCCACGGCCCGCCGTCGGGCGCCACCGAGCCCACGAACGGGGACGAGAAGTCCTGCCCGGACACGTTCTCGACCACGTACCACTTCAGCTCCTCGCGGTTCCCGCTGGGCCAGAGCGGGTCGGCCCCCTGGGGCGGGCGCGGGCGGAGCTTGGCCACCGGGACCAGCACCGGGCCGCCCGCTGGCACCGCCATCCAGTCGAAGTCGTACTCCTTGAACGGGAACGGCATCGTGAGGAACGGGACCGCCCCGCGGGAGCCGCGAACGAGTTTGTTCGCCCAGTCGCGCACCCGCTCGTCGTCCTGAACGAGGAGCCGCTGGTACGCCAGCTCGAACTCGCAGGTCTCCTCTTCCGTGCGGTCGGACCGCTCGGGGCGGTGGAAGTCGCGGTTGTTGCGCAGCACCTCTTTCCACTGCTCCAGGCCGTCCTTGTAGAGGCGGATCGCGAGCGGCGGGTTGCCGATCTTGCGCGCCTGTTCGGCCTTGTAGAGCGTTTTCCGGGCCTCCACGGTGGGGCGCTTCGCCTCGGCGTTGGCCGCGGCGAGGAAGTACGCGAAGTTGGTGACGCTCCGGTTCGAGCCGTAATAATCGATCGCCGTCTTCGCCACGAACCGCTCCCGCAGCTTCTCGTCCTCGTACTGCTCCTGGGTCAGCTCCGGGGGGATCGTGTTCGGGTCCTCGGCGCGGTTCCGGAGGGTCTGGTAGCGGGCCGGGTCGAGGTTCAGCCCGTAGTCGGCCCCGTGCTTGTTCCACATCTCGGCGGCCTTCTGCCACTCGATCAGCGACCACGCGCGCCCCGCGCCGACCACCACGCCCTTGGGCCGGGTGGGCTTGTTGGGGTCGTCGGCGAACCACAGCTTCGACGGCTCCTCGGTCGGGTCATCGACCAGCCACCCCTCCTCGTCGAACCA
>DASWYH010000655.1:0-11944 GCA_036405095.1 Gemmata sp.
AAAGCGGGCTACACCACGTTCATCACCGGAAAGTGGCACAACGGGGAGAAGGCGCTGGTGCGGTGCTTCCGGGAGGGGCGGAGCATCTTCGCCGGGGGCATGACGAACCCGCTCAAGGCGCCGCTCGCGAACGTGGAAGGCACCAAACTCGGGGCACCGAAGATCGCGGCCAAGCACGCCTGCGCGGTGTTCGCCGACGAGGCGATTCGGTTCGTCAAGGGCAAGCACGAGAAGCCGTTCTTCTGCTACGTCCCGTTCGACGCCCCGCACGACCCGCACATCGTGCCCGCCGATTTCCCGGTCACCTACGACGCCGAGAAGCTCCCGCTCCCGGCGAACGCCCTCCCGCAGCACCCGTTCAACAACGGCGAAATGGTGATCCGCGACGAGGCCCTGCTCCCGTGGCCGCGCGACCCCAAGAAGGTGCGCGCCATGATCGCCGAATACTACCGCTACATTTCGTACCTCGATGCCGAAATCGGGCGCGTTCTCAACGCACTGGACGAGTCCCCGCACGCGAAAGACACGATCGTGGTGTTCGCATCGGACTCGGGCGTCGCGCGCGGCAGCCACGGGCTCATCGGCAAGCAGAACTGCTACGAGCACTCGCTCCGCGTGCCGCTGATCGTCGCCGGCCCCGGGATCGCGCAGGGCCAGCGCACGGGCGCGATGTGCTACCTCTTCGACGTGCTACCCACGCTCGGCAAGCTCTGCGGCGTACCCGCCCCGCGCGCGAGCGAGGGCATCGAATTCACTGAGGTGCTCGCCGACCCCGCCCGGAGCGCGCGGGCGCACCTCATGTTCGGTTATAAGTCGGTGCAGCGAGCGGTGCGCGATGAGCGGTGGAAGCTGATCCGCTACCCGCAGGTGGATCAGACGCAGCTCTTCGACCTCAAGAACGACCCCGACGAGGTCACCGACCTCGCGGCCAAGCCCGAACACGTTGCGAAGGTGAAAGAGTTGCTCGCGCTCCTCGCCGCCGAGCAAAAGCGGTTCGGCGACAAGGCGCCGCTCACCGTCGCCAAACCGCTCCCGGCGGAGTGGACCCCGCCCAAGAAGAACAAGGAGTGACCCCGTGACCCGCACTCTCCTCGTCGCCCTCGGGGCGCTCCTCCCGGTCGCCCCGGCACGCGCCGCGGACCCGAAACCCAACGTCGTCATCATCTTCGTTGACGACCTCGGGTTCGCCGACATCGGCCCCTTTGGTGCCACCAAACAGAAGACGCCGAACCTCGACCGACTCGCGGCCGAGGGCATGAAGTTAACGAGCTTCTATGCGGCCCCGGTGTGCTCGGTGTCGCGGGCGCAACTGCTCACCGGGTGCTACGGCGCCCGGGTGTCGGTGCCCGGGGTGTACTTCCCGGCCGGGGCACAGGGCCTGAACCCGAAAGAAACGACCATCGCCGAGCACCTCAAGGAACGGGGCTACGCGACGCAGTGCGTCGGCAAGTGGCACCTGGGCGACCAGCCCGAGTTCCTGCCGACGAAACAGGGCTTCGACCACTACTTCGGCATCCCGTACTCGAACGACATGCTGAAGAAGTCGAAGGAAACGGGCACGCGCGTTGTCCCGCTGCTCCGCGACGACAAGGTGGCCGAACTCCTCACGGACGCCCAGCAGAGCGGGGCCGTCGAGCGGTACACGAACGAAGCGGTCGCGTTCATCCGCACGAACAAGGACAAGCCGTTCTTCCTGTACATGCCGCACACGGCGGTGCACACGCCCATTCACCCGGGCGAGAAGTTCCGGGGCAAGTCCGCGAACGGGCGGTTCGGCGACTGGGTCGAAGAGGTGGATTGGAGCGTGGGCCGCGTCCTCGACGCGCTCCGCGAGTTGAAGCTCACCGAGAGCACGCTCGTTGTGTTCACGAGCGACAACGGCCCGTGGCTCATCAAGGGCGCCGACGGGGGCAGCGCGAAACCGCTTCGCGGCGGCAAGGGGAGCACCTGGGAGGGCGGCGTGCGCGTTCCCACCATCGCGTGGTGGCCGGGGAAGATTGCGCCGAAGTCCACCAGCGACGTAGTCGCCGGGACCATCGACTTGCTGCCGACGTGCGTCGCGCTCGCGGGCGGCAAACTCCCGGCGGAACCGGTAATCGACGGGCGCGACCTCGCGCCGGTGCTGCTCGGCAAGAGCGACGAGTCGCCGCGCGAGGCGCACTACTACTTCTCGGGCTACAACCTCCAAGCGGTGCGCCAGGGGCCGTGGAAGCTCGCGATCGCGCCGCAAAACGACGCATTCGACAAGACCACCGCGGAGGCATCGAAAACGAACCCGCGGCTCTACAATCTCAACGTCGAAATCGGCGAGCAAACGAACGTCGCCGAGAAGCACCCCGAGGTGGTAAAAAAGCTGCAGGCGCTTGCGGAACGGATGAACACCGAAATCGGAGGCAAAGCGCCGAAGGCGCGGCGCCCGGCGGGCGTGGTGCCGAACCCCAAGCCGCTCTACCCGATGGACGAGCCGCCACCGGTGAAGGGCACCACGCCCGCCGCACTCGACAAGCTCAAGCCCGGCGACACGGTCCCTTCGGCCGCGGCGCCGCAGGTCGGGGGCAAGCCGTTCGCACTGACTTGCGCGGTCGAAACCGAACTTCCGAACACGATCATCCTGGCACACGGTGGAAGCGCCGCCGGGTACGCGCTCCACATCAAAGACGGTCGAGTCGTGTTCGCGGTGCGCACGGGCGCGAAGGACGCGGTGACCGAAGTGCGATCCGAACCGATCAAGGGCGCGGTGAAGATCCGCGCGGCGCTCGCGAAGGACGGCACGCTAACGCTGACCGCCGGCGCGCAAGCGACGGTAACCGCAAAGGCGCCGGGGCTGGTTCCGCGCCAGCCCCAGGAGGACTTCTGTGTCGGTCACGATAACGGCCAACCGGTGACGAGTTACGCAAAGGGCAAACCGTTCGCCGGCACGATCACCGATCTGAAGGTCGCCACCCCGTGATTTCGGACCGCCCCGGTAGCGACTTCGTCTAGGCCGAATCCGATCAGACACACGAGCATCTGATTCGCTCAAAAAGAACGCCAAGCCGCCGCCCATTGGGTCTCAGCCACAGCCTTGTCAAAGCCGACAAGACGCCCCCCTCTCGCCCAATCTCCTTCTCCGTTCACTCACGCAACACGCCGTTGGGAGAAGCCCGCCCCCGCGTTGGTCCTTCAGCCCCATTGAAAGTTGCGCGCCTTTTCGTTGCATGTTGTGAGGCCCAGGGCCTCGCGGAACCGTTGACCGTCTGACACAACCGGAGCCGCGCCGGATCGCGCACGGGCACGCACGATGACCGAACCCGCAGCCGAGTTCGAACCGTTCCTCAACCTCGTTCGGCACTGGCACACGGGGCACCCTCGCACGGACCAGGTGCAACACTGCCAGCGCGTTTGGGATTGGCTCAGACAGGCGCTCGACCGCGAACCCGCCCCCGTCCCGGCGCGCCGGGAGCTGTTGCTCGCTGCGCTCGGACACGATCTGTACGAGGATTCTGCCATCCCCCGGGCGCAGGTCGCCACGGAATACGGGGCCGATGTCGATCGGCTCATTGAGGCAGTGACCGAGCGCGACGGCGTCGCCGAGTTCGTGGAGCGGGTGGCGGGCGGGTCGGAGGGCGCCCGGTTGGTCAAACTCGCCGACGGGATCGACAACTACGATAGCCTGGTCCGAACCGGGCTGCTCAGGGCGGACCCGGCGAAGTGGGCCGACGTGGTCCGCAAGCAGATGGAGCCGATGTTCAGCCGGATCGGCGGGATGCCGTTCCACCAGTACCCCACCGCCGGCCGCTGGCTCGCGGAACAGCTCGACCGGCACCGCGAGCGGTTCTGGGCGGAACTCACCAGCACCTTGCGCGGCCTCGCGCCGGCCAGCGAAACGTGATCGACGTGCCGCTCGCGCGCTAAAGAACGCCCCCATCAGCTCAAGAAGATCACCTTTTCGAACCGCTTCTTGAGAGCCTTTCGGGTCGCCGGCACGAAACAGTTGGCGCTAACCAGCAGCGCGCGCAAGGGGCTGGGATCGGGCCAGGACAGCAGCGCCTGTCCGCTCGGCTCACCGAGCCGGTTGTTCCTCAGCCCCAGGCACTGGAGTTGGGCCGCCAGGGGCGAGCGCACGAGCGCCGCGACCCCCTCGTCGTGAAGTGAGGTGTTGTGGAGCCCCAACCAACACAGTGCCGGCCAGTGCCGGGCCGCGAGGGCTCCGGCGCCCGCCGGTCCAATGGGGTTCTCGTTCAGGGCGAGCCGAACCAGGTTGCCGAGGGCGGGCGATTCGGCCAGCCGGCGCGCCCCGTCCGCCCCGATCCCGCACTGCTGCAACGAGAGGATGAGCAGCTCCCCGAGGCGCGGGCACGCGGCCAGGGCTTCGGCCCCGGCGTCGCCCAGCGCGTTCGCGTCCAGGTTCAGGTAGCCGAGGGGGCCGAGGTGCGGCGCCCGGGCCAGCGCGCGGATCCCCTCCGGTCCGATGTGGTTCATCCACAGTTCGAGCCGCCGGAGCCCGGCCAGCGCCGGCGCCCCGGCCAAGGCCCGCGCGCCGGCGTCGCCGAGCCGGTTGGCCCCCATTTCCAGTGACCGCAGCCGCCCCAGGTGCGGGGACCGGGCCACCGCAGCGGCCCCGTCGTCGCCGAGTGGGTTGCTGTTCAGGTCCAGGCGCCGCAGGTTGGCGACCACGGGCGAACCGACCAGCACGGCCACCCCCGGGGCGGTGACCGCACACGAGTACAGGGTCAACTCCTCCAGTCCCGACAGCACCGGGTTGGCGGCGAGCGCGCGGAGGGCGCGGTCGCCGCAGGCGCCGATCGACAGGTCCAGGCGCTTCAGCCGGCCCAGGTGCGGGGACGCGACGAGGGCGGCGAAGTCGTCGTCGGTCATGCCCTCGTCGTAGCGCACGTTCAGCCCGGACACGCGCCCCAGCCACGCGCACGCGGCCAGCGCCGGGGCGTGCGGTCCGGCGTGCTCCAGTTGCACCGACCCCAGAGGCAGGCACCCGAGCAGTTCGGCCCCGCGCGCCAGGAACTGTTCCGCGGGCACCGTTACCTTGTCGATGAACCCGCGGTGAAACGTGCCCAGCTTCCGCGCCCAGTCCGGGAGGTGGGCGCGCCACCGCCGCTCGTGGGCCTTCAGGAGCGCCGATTCCCGGTCGCGGAGCGCGTGCTGGCGCGGGTCTTCGCGATCGAGTTGCATTTGGGCGATCTGCACGCGGATGAACTCGGCCCGGGCCGGGTCGCCGTGCTCTTGTAGCCAGTCGGCCAGTACCAACCGGGCCGTGTCATCGTCCGGTTCGGCGTGGACAGATGCCAGGAGCGGGCTGTTCACTGTCGGGTCGCGCATCGGGAACCCTTCGCGCACGGGCTTCCGCCGTTGGGGCTTGCGACTGGATACAGTCTGTCGCCATTGTGACTCTATCAGATGCCACTAGACGGCCCGAAGAACCGGCGCACGGGTTTGGGTGTTCGTTTCCAGGGCGGGCTCGGAGACGCGCTCCGCACCTGACTACCCACCTCCGGGACCGTCAAGACGAGCCGGGCGTGTGAGCGGCGGCAAACGTTGTCCCTCGCGAAGCCGGTCGGACTGCGGACCCGGACGGCGTCGGATCGATTCCGCAGTCCGACCCGAAGCGCCTGTGCCCCGCTGCTCCAAGATGTGGGCGACGCCCAGTCACGAGATCAGGGGGCCGTCGGGTGCCGCTCGAAGTGCTCAAGTAACTTCGGGCGGGCCATAGGCAACCCGCCCGGGGCCTCCAGTTCGGGGACCAGGCCTGCGACCCGGTGCCACACAAACAACGGACCCGCCCGCAGCGGATATGTACAGCCCATTGGAATTGTGTCGGTTAATATTGGTCGCGCCTGCGCCAGTGGGTTCGGCCGGATGTGCCGCTCACGGCGCCGGCCCGGCGGGCGAGCTGCCAAAGCCCGGTTCCCCCTCGGTTACGGGGAGTGGACACACCTCCATTGTCCGAATCAAGCCCGACTCGATGGTGAAGCGATGCCCGACGCGCCCGTCGGCGACGACAGCACCGGCACGGTCCTGCACGACCTGGTGCACCTCCACCAGAGTGCGCCCGGCCCCCTCCGGGTGGAACGTGATCGGCTCGACGCGCGGGTCGATTTCCGACCACTGCTCGGTCCAGTAGGTGCGGACCTCCTGATGACCGCAGGCGAAGCCGCCCTTGAACGCTTTTGGCCAAATCACATCCGGGGCCATTGTGGCGAGCGCGGCGGCAATGTCCCGCGCGTTGAACGCGGCGTAGGCCGCACGGAGCAGTTCCACATCAGGCGATGGCTGATCCGACATGCTCTCTTCCCTGCTTGGTGTCTGTTCCCGCTGCCGGACCGGGGCGGCCCGCGATTCCGAACGGGACGACCCGAGCGCTGCCACCACAAACCGGAACCGCCAGGCGCTACCTTGTCGTAACACTCGGTCGCGGAGGGAGCGGGTGGTGAAAGCGCGTGCGGCTCGGGCACCGGAACCGAGGGCGCCACTTCCGAGCCGATGGGGCGCTCGAACCGCTTTTTCCTGTGTTATTGAACGCCCCGGTTCGAAGGCTCGCGACCTCGGCGCCGCATGAGGGTTTGCGCCGTCGGGTTGAAACGGCTCGGGTACTGAGCTCCCCCGAGGGCTCAATACGAGCCTCCTGCGCAACACTCAACTGAGAACGCGGGACTCCGGGATTGGGTAGCAGCCACAAGCCGCCATCGGCTACCATGTTGCTCACATGAACAATTGAACCGGAGCGGCCGCCACTTACCCGACCGCTGCGGACCACGAACAACCACTGAACCCACTATGACCCGAGCCCGGTCCCTGGACAAACTCGTGCTCGGCGACCTGATGTCGCGCGAGGAGGCGAAGATCGCGGCGGCCCTTGAGCACGCCCGGGCGCTCGGGTGGCGCCTGTCACAGGCCCAGAAGGCGCTCACCAACTTTTTGGACCCGGTGCTGAACGAGGGGCATTTGGAGGGGTGGTCGGAACTCGACACCCCGTCCGTTCCGGGGCCGCGCATCGACTGCGAAGCGGGAGAGGTGCCGCTGGTGAGTGTGCTCGCGCGGTTGCCGGGCATCGTCCCGTATCTGCCCTGGGTGCCGGGGCGGCCGGTGCAGTTCTCCGTTTACCACTACTGGGAGCCCTACCACAACGTCCCGTTCGAGCAACTGGAACAGGTCCAACAGGAACAGGAGTGGACCCGACTGGTCCGCACCCGCAACTGGGGCGCGGCGACAACCGCACTCCTGGAGAGCGGCGGGGGCGTGGACGGGGAGCGGGACTTGGGGTTCGAAACCTATTTCGCCGATTGTGCCCCGCTCGGCGAGTTGCTGCGGGCACAAGCGGGCGGGAGCGGCGAGTTCCTGTTGGGCGCACAGATCGAGTTCGAGGGCAACCACAACGACGCCGAGTTCTCGGTACTGATGGTGCGCCCGGCGGTGGCCCTGTCCGCCGAATGGCTCACAGACACGGTGCGCACGTTGGCGCTCCAGATGGACCGTTCCCGGGACTTCTCCGCGCTCCCGGTCCTGGCTGATGCGCTCCAGGACGCGGGGTGCGACAACCCCACCATCCTCGACCCCTGCCGCGCATGTGAGGGGCACACCGGCGGGCGCTGGGTCGTGGACCTGGTACTGGGCAAGAAGTGACCGGGCGCCCGGAGCCCATTGTGTCACGTGCTCAGCGTTCGGAGGTCAGTGGGAACGAGGCCCGGCGTGACCGGCGGCTGAGTGGCGGTCGACGAGCCGAGCGATTCGGGCTTCGACGGTTCGCCCCTGAAACGTGCCCTTCCTCCTTCCCGTCCCGCGCGACCGCAGCTCGTTGTGCCACGTTCTCGCTGACGGCTCATTCGCCGCAATAACGCGATTGCGCGGCCCGGTCCCGGCACATTAGGCACAAGAACTGCAAACCTTCTGGCTCCGCCCGGAGATAACGCCATGTATACCGACACCACCCGATCGACTCCCGGCCACCAAAACCCGAGCGGGAACCCCGAGCCGCGCGAAGGGGTGCTCGCGCGCGTGCAAGCGGTCGCGCACGAATTCGCGGCGCGCGTGAGAAGGGCACTGGGGCACAACGACGACAGCCAGCCCCCCGGGTTCAACGGAGCGATGCTCGTGGCCTGAGCCAAGTGCCGCGGGCGCACTTCAACAGTGCCCGGACGACCAAGTGCCGGTCGGTGCGCTCACCACTCATTCGCGCACCAACAGGTTCGACGAAGGTTCAACTCTCGGCCCCACGTGCCGTGTCTCACTGGGTACCAGCTACCCTCGCCGGTTTTGTTACCGAGCTGTTCCCGTCGAGGGCGCCCGTCTCGGCGGGTCCTGGCACTCGTGCGGGGCGCCCGCTCGTTCCCACCAACGGGACTGTGCCCGGTGTGTCGTCCCGGCGCCGGTCGCGGCTTGTCAAGAACGGGACACCAGAAGCGGACGCGTACCCGAAGGTGCTCTGGTTCCAACAACAGTGAGGAGAACCGCCGTGTCCGATCAACCGCCGAGTAAACCGGTGCCCACCGATTCGGCCCAACAGAAGCCCGGGCTGCCGTTACGGGTGCTCCAGATCCGTGCCCGGTTGGGGGGCACGGCGACCCCCGAGCAAGTGGTTGCCGAGTTACGTGCCGAGGGTCTACCCGAAGCGACTGAGGATCAGGTGCGGCAGGTGTGGGACGAGGGGCACGGCACCTGAGTGACCCGAAGTTCGGGCATCGGTTCGGCGATGCGTGCCCAAAGAGAAGGACCGCGTGTTGGGCGCGGGCCACCGGATCACGCCACCTGGAACCGGTACCGCCGCCGGCCCGCGCCGGTTGGCACCCCAAATACGTTGGCACACGCTGTCCGGTGCCGCAGCCGTTGGCGAGGGGGCGCAACAGCGGTCCGGGCGTCCCCGTGTGGGGTCACGATCAGGGGGCAGGGCCATTGCGCATTTGTGTAGGCGCCCCAACGCGTCCGCGACGGGGTGAGGCACGGCCCATGTGAAACACGGGGCAACCCGTACATGGGGGCCGCACGAAACACGAAACTTCGGGTAGACAGGCGCCCCGCGCATTCCCTACACTCCTAACTTTACGTTCGCTCTCCGCCCCTCGCCGCACGGATGCGCACAGGGATGAACCTCGTTCACCTCACCGCCAGCACGTTCTTCGGCGGCCCCGAGCGCCAGATGCTCGGGCTCGCGCTGGCCCTGCCCGAGACCGTGCGGACCACGTTCGCGACGTTCCCCGAGGGCGGGTGCGGGGGCGCGTTCCTCGCCGAGGTGCGCAAACACGGGTTCCCCACCGTCCCCCTCAAAAACGATTTTCCGCGGCTCTTTTCCACCGTCCGCGAGGTGACCGAGTTGCTCCGGGCCGCCGCGTGCGACGTGCTCATCTGCCACGGGTACAAGGCGCACGTACTCGGCCGGCTCGCGGCCCGGCGCGCGGGCATCCCGGCGGTCGCGGTCTCGCGCGGGTGGACCGGCGAAACGCGAAAGGTCAAAGTTTACGAGTGGATCGACCGCCGGCACCTGGCGCTCATGGACCACGTCGTGTGCGTGTCCGAAGGGCAGGCGGAGAAGGTGCGCCGGTGGTGCCGCGTCCCCACGAACCGGCTCTCGGTGATCCGCAACAGCGCCCGGCTCGGTGCGTTCGAGAACCCCGATCCGTCCGCACGTGGGCGGCTCATGAGCTTTTTCCCGAGCGGGACCACGGTGTCGCGCGTGGTGGTCGGCGCCGGCCGGTTCAGCCCCGAGAAGGGGTTCGGCGTTCTCGTGGACGCGGCAGCCACCATTTGCCGCGAGAACGGGGCCGCGGGCGCCGTGCTGTTCGGCGAGGGGCCGCTGCGGGGCGAACTGGAGCGCCGCGTCGCGGACCTGGGCCTAACGGGGCGCGTGGTGCTCCCCGGGTTCCGCACCGACCTCGATAGCCTCATCGGCGCCGCGGACGTGGTTGTCCTGCCGTCGTACACCGAGGGCCTGCCCAACGTGGCCCTGGAAGCGAGCGCCGCCGGCGTGCCGGTGGTCGCCACCGCGGTCGGCGGCACGCCCGAGGCCATCGCCGATACTGTTAACGGGTTCCTGGTGCCGCCCGGGAGCCCGCCGGCACTCGCCGCGAAAGTGGGCGAGTTGCTCCGCGACCCGTCTTTGTGTGCCCGCTTCGGTGCCGCCGGCCGCGCTCGGATGCGCGAACGGTTCACCTTCCGGGCACAGGCGGACGCCTACCTCCGTTTGCTCCGCGCCCTCACCCCCCGATCGACACCCGTTGAAGCCGCAGCCTGATTTCGAGGAGGACAAGGATGTCCGCACTGCTCGCACCGCGCCTGATGTTCCCCGCACCCGCGCCCGCACCCGAACCGGTCCGCGTGTGCTTCATGATCGACCGGCTCAGCCGCGCCGGAACGGAAACGCAACTGCTCGCGCTGATCGCGTCGCTGGACCGCACACAGGTGCAGCCGACGCTCGTGCTGCTCGACGGCGACGACGACCTCTCACGCGCACTCGAACCGGCCGACTGCCCCGTCATCCGGTTGGGCGTGCGGAAACTGCTGAGCGGGCGCGCCGCGGCCGCCGCGCGCCGGCTCCGCGCGTTCTGGAAGCAGCACCGGCCCGAAACGCTCCAGGTGTACTTCACCGATGCGCTCTACTTTGGCGCACCGCTGGCCAAGATGTGTGGGATTCGTAAAGTTGTGCGCGTGCGGAACAATCTCGGCTATTGGCTCACCCGCCGACACCGCGTCCTGGGTCAGATGGTGCGACCGTTCGTGGACCTCACACTCACCAACACCGATGCCGGCAAACAGGCGCTGGTCGCGCGCGACGGGGCCGCGCCGGACGAGGTCGCCGTTCTGGAGAACGGGGTCGATACCGCGCGCTTCAAGCGGTTCCTGCTCCCGGACACGTCCAAGAAGCTCGTGCGCGTGGGGTGCGTGGCGAACCTGCGCACGGTGAAGAACATCGACGGGCTGATGCGGGCCGCGAAACGGGCGCTCGCACAGTTCCCGCACCTGGTGTTCGAGGTGGCCGGGGACGGCGCCCAGCGCGCGGAACTGGAGCGCCTGCACGCCGAGCTGGACCTCGGCGCCCGGTTCGTGCTGCGGGGCTCAGTGTCCGACGTGCCCGGGTTCCTGCGCGGGGTGGACATCGCCGTCCTCCCGTCGCACTCGGAAGGGATGTCGAACGCGCTGCTCGAATACATGGCGGCCGGGCGCGCGGTGATCGCCACCGACGTGGGCGCGAACGCGCAGCTGCTCGACGGCGGCCGGTGCGGTCTGGTGGTCCCGCCGAACGACGAAGCCGCCATCGTGGGGGCGATCGGGGAGCTGCTCGCGAACCCGCTCCGGGCCGCCGGGTACGGTGCCGCGGCGCGGCGCCGGGTGGCCGCGGAGTACAGCCGCGAGGCCATGACCAAGCGGTTCGAGGCGTACTACCGCGGGCTCGTGTGCCGACCCGCGTGACGCCCTTGGGGCCGCTCGGAGGCTCGCCGAAATGGGCGAGCCGCACACTCACGTCGGACCGTGCGGGGCGCCCGCGCCTCGGGCTCACGCACCTCGCCCAACCCAGTTTCACGGAGCCGGTCATTCCGGCGCGACCGCGCTCGAGCGCCGTTCGGACCGCTTCAACATCCCGTCGATGGCGAACGGTCCGAACGGCACGATCGAAGCCGCTGCGGCGAAGGCCACGTGCTTGAAGCGCAGCGCCCCTTGCCCCCACGCCACGAAGGTGACGAGCGCGTACAGGACGAACAGGCCGCCGTGGACCGAGCCGACCCAGAACACGACCTCTTTACCGAGCTCGGGCCGCCCGGAGAGGTACTTCAACGGCATCGCGACGAAGAACAGTACCAGCGCGGAAACGCCTTCCACGAGACCGGCCGCACGCACGCGGCCGACAGGATCTTGGAGCACGATTTACCCTTTCGTTTCGTCTGGAACCGGGGGGCACTTCAGCGGAGCACTGCGAACCCACCCCGCACGCCGTTGCAGGCGCTCACCCCAGTCGCTCCTT
>DASWYH010000656.1:0-2446 GCA_036405095.1 Gemmata sp.
CACCGCTCGCGACGAGCGCCGTGGCAACGGAGTGGCGGAGCTGGTGACCGTTGCGGTACTCGAGCCCGAGCCGCGTGATGAGCCGGCCCCAATCCCGGTGCGCGGCCTGGTGGCTCATCCGCCCGCCGACCTCGTTCGGGAAGAGCGGCCCCTTCGTGCGGGTGCCGATCGCGGCCCGGATCGCGGGGAGGGCCGACGCCGGTACGCGGATCGTCCGCACGCCGTTCTCCGACTTCGGGCGCCGCACGCCGTGTTTGTGACTGTACGTCTTCGTGATGGAGATGGTGCCGGCCGCAGCGTCGAAGTCCGTAACGTCGAGCGCGAGTGACTCCCCGATGCGGCACCCGACCGCGGCCAGGAGCACGAACGGCTGCGCGCCGTCCGCGATGATGCGGGCCAGCTCGGCGGGCGCGAACGGGTTGATCTCGACTTTCCGCGCCTTCGGTCGCTGCGCGTCGGCCGCCGGGTTCTCGGTGAGCAATTTGTCCCGGCGCGCGGCTTCCAGCATCGTCGCCAGGTGCCCGAGGTTCTTCCGTACCGTGTTCGGGCTGTCGAGCTTCTTGCCCCACGCCACGCCGCACCGTTCGACGTCGTGGGTCGTCAGATCCGCAATGCGTCGCGTGCCCAGGTCCGGCAGAATGAAGTGCTTCAGCGTGTGCCGGTAATCGTCCTTGGTGGGCTCACTCGCCCCGCTGCCTTCGAGCCAGCGGACGGACCATTCCTCTACCGTCGTATCCGGTCCGGGCGGCAGCACGAGCCGCATCTTCGCTTCGAGTTCGGTTTTGTTCCGCGCTCGCACCTCCGTGTACTTGGTGCGCCCGTTCGGGTACTTCCCGATGGGAACGCGGCCCATCACACCGTCGGCCGTTTCCAGAACGGAGCCGGTGCCCTTTGGGCGGCGCGCCTTGGCGGGCTTCTTTGGCTTGCCTTTCCTGCGCGGCACAGTCAGCCCTCGTGGAACAAACCGGAATAAATTCGGGAGTGGAATCCGGTTGCGATGTGTCAGAAGAACGGCGACAATGGCATAATGTACAGGTTTCCACTAGTCCGAGTGGGGGTGGTCGTGAGCGACGAAGATAAGGCAAGGCTGATTGCGCTGGTCGAACGGGGCGACCTGTTCGGGGTCATTCTGGAACTTACGCGAATTCACGGCGGTAAGCTAACCGCCGAGCAAGTGAAGAGCATCGTGCGTCTATACGGCGATCAAGAGTTCCCAGGTGGCTGGGAATGTGGAGAGGTATCGCTCCGGGTCGGCGAAATCGGGGAGATGAAAGAAGAGTCGTTGTTAGTTCTTCCTACTCATCTTCCTCCGTCTCCTCCAACCGCAATTTAGCTATCCGTCGGTCTTCGCGCGTGATGAATCGCGCCATGTACTTTTCGATCAGCTCGCCCATGTCGAGCCGGGCGTCATTTGCCACTCGTTTTAATGCGGCCTTAAATTTTGGCCGCAGCTTAACTTGCTCTTTCTCGCCATCGTCGGCAGGCAACTCCACCGCCGCCACCTCTTTTAAGCTCTCGCCGCCCTCGTCTTTTTTTGCCTTGCTCACGCTTAGCACCCTAACCATTGCATCTCCGTTTCAGGGCTAACGTTAGCCCGTTTACCTGTCCACCAGTCTACCGGTAAGCAGTGCCCCAGTCACGTTTAATTCGCCACTGGTCGCTTGACATTTTTGAGTCGACCGGATATCTAGTATTCCAGTCGACCAGAACCCCAATCGACCAGGGTGCCATATGGAGCAAGTAAAGGACAAGGAAGAGGACAAGCTGGATTGCACTCTTGTTCCCGCAAAGCTGCCGAAGTGGATCAAGCAGCTGGCAGTGCGAATCGGCGAGCACACCGGCGAGGACATCGGCGAAATCGTCGCGAGACACGCGAAAACGTCGATCATTGCCGAGCACGATCAAGTAGACGCTTCATTTAAGAATGCAATTGCGAACACCTTGGAAGGGGGCAAGTGACATGGTCGCCCCCGCACTCGACGAAACCCTCTGCGGCTGGATCGGCGGTGCCGTTCGCGGATGGGCCGCGGCGAGCGAGTTCTGCGGCTTCTCGCGTGCGCAGATCCAATCGCTCGTTGACGCTGGGTTGGTGCGGCGCTTCCCCATCGGCGAGCGGGGGGACTGGATGTTCTCGCGCTTGGATCTGGCACAAGCGTTGGCAGAAAAGCACCGCGAGTACGAACGAACCAAGCAGGCAACAGAAGCCGGTGCGGGCGCCCGCACCTAGCGAAAAGCCGCCCGGGGGGTAAGCCGTGCGCCGAATGGACGACGGCCGCGGCTCCCCGGGCGGCGCTGACCACCGGACCGGGGCGCGCGAACGGATGCGCCCGAAGCACGACGCGAAGCGCGGCCCGCGGGCGGGCACCACGAGGTGACCCTCCCCGCCCGCGGACCCGCGGCCCCGGTCCGGTTCCGAATCACGCTACTGGGACAAAGGAGGGGGCCG
>DASWYH010000657.1:0-4108 GCA_036405095.1 Gemmata sp.
CGAGCCGAGTTGAAGGCTCCCCGCTCACACGAAAGAAGTTGGAGGTTCCACCGTGGGTTGAAGTGGCTTGGGCTTGGAGTCCTGGAGAGGGCGGCCGATGTGAGCCCCGGGTGCCGCGAGTCCGCGAGCAACCCCGCTCGCCGGGAATGAACGCGGTGCGCGGGTGGGGTTCTGCGGCCGGCGCATCCGGCAAAGTCGGCCCACCTTCCCCGATCGCACTTGCCCCGCCTCCGCCGCGTATGCAGTCTTGAAGCCTACCCACGCGCGGAGTTCAGCCGATGTGCCGTTGTTCCATCCTGGTTTTGCTGCTCCTTGTGTCCCCGGTGGTGGGACAACCGCAACCGGCCGACCCCGCAAAACTCACGCTCGACCGCGTCTTCTCGTCTGACGATTTCCGCGGCGATCCGGTCCCCGGCGTGAAGTGGCTCGACGGCGGGACTTATACCACCCTCCAACCGTCGAAAGCGCACAAGGGCGCGGCGAACATCGTCCGCAGCGATGCCGCCGGGAAGGTCGAAGTGCTGGTTCCCGCCGAGAAGTTGATTCCGCCGGGGGCGAAGGACCCACTCGCGATCCACGGGTATCAGTTCTCGAAGGATCTCGGCGCGGTGCTGATCTTCACCAACTCGGTGAAGGTGTGGCGGCAGAACACCCGCGGCGACTACTGGACGTTCCACCGCGCGACCGGCAAGCTCGCGAAGCTCGGGGGCGATGCCAAGCCCTCGGCGCTCATGTTCGCGAAGTTCTCACCGGACGGTACGCAGGTCGGGTACGTTCGCGAGAACAATCTCTTCGTCGAACCGGTTGCGGGTGGCGCTCCCGTGGAGCTCACGAGCGACGGCACGGAACAGGTCATCAACGGCACCTTCGACTGGGTGTATGAAGAGGAGTTCGATTGCCGCGACGGCTGGCGCTGGAGCCCGGACAGCAAGTCGGTTGCCTACTGGCAACTCGACACCCGCGGGGTGAAGACGTTCACGCTGATCGACAACACCAGCGCGAGCTACCCGATTCTGAAAACGTTCGCGTACCCGAAAACCGGCGAGCGCAACTCGGCGTGTCGCGTCGGCGTGGTCCCGGCGGCGGGCGGCCCGACGCGCTGGATCGACGTTCCCGGCGACACCCGCACCGATTTCTACATCCCGCGCATGGAGTGGGCGGGGAGCGGCACCGAACTCGTCATTCAGCGCGTGAATCGGCTCCAGAACGCAATCGACGTGATGCTCGCGGACGCACAAACGGGCACGGTACGAACGGCGCTGACCGATCGCGACGGCGCCTGGCTCGACGTTCACGATGACGCGGTCGAGTGGGTGGAGAAGGGCGCGGCGTTCACCTGGATCAGCGAGCGCAGCGGCTGGCGCCAACTGTACCTCGCGTCCCGCGACGGCAAATCCCTGCGCCGGGTCACGGGCGACGAGTTCGACGTCATCCGCGTGCTGCACATCGACGAGAAGGCCGGCTCGGTGTACTTCATCGCCTCCCCGGAGAACCCGACGCAGCGCTACCTGTACACCGCGCGCCTGGACGGGACCGGAACGCCCACGCGGCTCACGCCCCCCGATCGAGCCGGATGGCACGACTACGACCTCGCACCCGATGGGGCGTTCGCGGTTCACACGTACTCGTCGTTCGGCAAGCCGCCGCGGGTGGAACTGATCTCGCTCCCGGATCACAAAGTGGTTCGCACGCTCGCGACCAACGACAAGCTCCGCGATACGGTGGCGAAGCTGGCGCAAGCGCCCGCCGAGTTCTTCCGGGCGGACGTCGGCGGCGGTGTGAAACTCGACGGGTGGCTGATGAAGCCGGCCCACTTCGACCCCGCGAAGAAGTACCCGCTCGTGTTCTACGTGTACGGCGAACCGGCGGGCCAGAACGTGGCGGACCGCTGGGGCGGGCGCCAGTTCCTGTGGCACCTGATGCTGACCCAGCAGGGCTACGCCGTGGCCTGCATCGACAACCGCGGCACGCCGTGCCCGCGGGGGCGCGACTGGCGCAAATCCGCCTACCGAAAAATCGGGACCCTCGCGTCCGCGGATCAAGCGGCGGCGGCGCGCGACTTACTCAAACAGCGCCCGTACCTGGATGCGTCACGGGTCGGCGTCTGGGGCTGGAGCGGGGGCGGCTCGATGACACTGAACCTCCTGTTCCGGCACCCCGATCTCTACCGAACCGGCATGTCGGTGGCCCCGGTCCCCGACATGCGGCTCTACGACACCATTTACCAAGAGCGCTACATGGGGCTCCCGCAGGACAACGCCGAGGACTACAAACAAGGTTCGCCGATCACCCACGCGGCCGGGTTGAAGGGCAACCTGCTTCTCGTCCACGGCACCGGTGACGACAACTGCCACTACCAGGGGATCGAGAAGCTCGCGGACAAGTTGATCGAGCTGAACAAGCCGTTCACGATGATGGCGTATCCGAACCGGAGCCACTCGATTAGCGAGGGGAAGAACACGAGCGCGCACCTGTACGGATTGCTCACGCGCTACCTGAACGACAATCTGCCCGCCGGCGCGAAACCGTGAGCCGTCGGGGCTCACCGCTTCGCGGGCGGCGTGCCCGGCGGGAACTGGGCGTGCAGCGCTTCGCGCGCGGTCTTCAGCGCGGGTGCGTCCCTGTTCACGCCGTACTGGTTCTTCGTCTCGTTGGGGTCGCGCGCGTGGTCATAGAACTCCGTGCCGAGCACCGTGCCGCTCGCCCAGTCCCGCCACTCGGTGTAACGAACGGTCGCGGTACGAACGCTGTAGCCCATCGCGTCCGGGAGGCCAGTGGGCGTCCGGTCCGCGTAGGCCGGGCGCGGGTGCTGCGTGAACGCCGCGGCCTTCACCACCTTCGCGGGGTCCGCCAGCACCGGAACGAGGCTCGTGCCGTCCAACCCGTCCGGGCGCTTGAGGCCGCACAACTCCGTGAGCGTGGGGAACAGGTCGATCAGTTCGACCAGCGAAGAGGACGCCTTTCCGGCCGCTTTCGTCCCGGGTGCGGCGACGATCAGCGGCACCCGGGCGTCGAACTCGAAACACGACGTTTTGCCCCACAGCGTGTGTTCGCCGATGTGGTATCCGTGGTCCGAAACGAACACGATCACGGTGCGGTCGCGGAGCTTCAACTGGTCCAGGGCGCTCAGCACCTTCCCCACCTGCGCGTCCATGTAGCTGATGTTGGCGAAGTAGCCGTGCCGCATCTCGCGCGCCTGTTCGGCGTTCGGTTTGATCTGCTTGGGCGGCGCCCCGAGAACCTCCCGGCTGTCGTGGAACGCGATGTCCGGCGCATCAGTCGGGCGCGCCGGGTCGAACGGTGGGAGCTTCTTCGGGTCGTAGAGGTCCCAGTACTTTTTTGGCGCGTTGAACGGCGCGTGCGGCTTCCAGAACCCGACCGCCAGAAAGAACGGCTTGTCCTTGACCGCGCTCAGCGTTTTCACTGCTTCCGCGGCCACACGGCCGTCGTAGTACGCCTCGTCGGGCACGTCGCGGCGCTCGCAGAGCGGGACGCTTCCGTAATTCCGCCCGGCGTCGAGCGCGCGGTTCGGCGGGAGCGCCCCTTGGACCTCCGGGACATCGTCACCGTGGTTCGCGTAGTGCAGGAACTCCGGCGCGCTCCACGACCGCCGGTCGCCCTTCTCCTTGGTGTGCCAGTTGTGGAAGATCTTGCCGACGCACCGGGTCTCGTAACCGTTCTCTTTGAACCACAGGGGCAGCGTGGTCGCGTCCGGGTTCTTCTCGCGGAAGTGGGTGCCGTTCACCCACAGGTGGAGCGTGTCGGGTCGCTTCCCGGTGAGGAACGACGACCGCGACGGGTTGCACACAGCCTGCTGGCAGTACGCCCGGTCGAACCGCACGCCCCGACCCGCAAGGGCGTCGAGGTTCGGTGTCTTCGCAACCGACCCATAGCAGCCGAGATCGGCCCGCAGGTCGTCCGCAACGATGAAGATCACGTTCGGGCGCTCGGCCGCTCGTGCGGGAACCATGTGAAAGGCGAACAGGGCCGCAAGGAACAAACGAAACATGGTGCCCTCGGAGAGAAGCGGGCGAGCGGGTTCCTCCGATAGTGTACACCCACCAGCCGACGAGCCGGAAACGCGCGCCGCGCCAATCCTTCACACGCC
>DASWYH010000658.1:0-2589 GCA_036405095.1 Gemmata sp.
GACCCAATCCGTGCGACCCGAATTTGAGGAGCGGTGGCACACCCCGGCCGGCGGGTGGGCCGCAGTTGGGGTTGTGTGAGCGGCACGTTCGGGCTACAGATCAGGAAATTTTGACGGACTTGCGGCCCGAGGTGCCGGCCGCCGCCCGGGGGTACACGATGTCCGCAGTGAGATTCAGCGTGGTGATCCCGACACGGGAGCGGGCCGGAACCCTCCGGTACGCCCTCCGCACGTGTCTGGATCAACAATTCGACGACTACGAAGTCGTTGTGTCGGACAACTTCAGCTCCCCCGCGACCAAGGCGGTGGTCGACGAGGCCCGTTCGCCGAAGGTGCGGTACGTGCGCACCCCGGAGCCGCTGGCGCTGACGGATAGCTGGGAGTTCGGGCTGTCCCACGCGCGCGGCGAGTACGTGCTCCTGATCGGCGACGACGACGGGGTGCTGCCGCACGGGCTGAACGAGCTGGACGCGCTGCTCCGGGAGACCCGGGCCAAGGCGCTCCGCTGGGACGCGGTGTTTTACACGTGGCCCACGGTGGCCCTGGAGGGGCAAGGGGACTACCTGCGGGTGCCGATGGGGCAGAAGCTGGTCGAGCGCCGGGCCCGCGAGGTGATCCCCGCCGTGGTCGCCGGCACCGAGTGCTACACCGAGCTGCCGATGGTGTACAACGCGGCGGTCCACCGGGACGTGCTGGACGAGCTGCGGGCCCGCACCGGCCGGGTGTTCCCGCACCAGTACCCGGACGTGTACTCGGGAATGGCCGTGGCCCACGTCGTCGGCTCGTACTTCTCGACCACGGTGCCCATGACCGTGTCCGGGCAGTCCGGCGCGAGCACCGGGGTGGCGACCCTGTTCAACCGGGGCGGCAACCCGATCGAGCGCGAGTTCAACGCCCTGAACGCGAAGACCGGGTTCCACCCGGAGCCCACGGTCCCGGACCTGCCCGTCTTTCCGGAGGTCCCGGTGGCCGACTGCTTCGTGTTCGGGAAGCGGACCCTGTTCCCGGACATCGGGGTCGAGCTGGACCGGCGCCGGCTCGCCCGGGCCTGCGTCACGCGCGCCCGGGTGCGGGAAGCGGACTGGCCCGCCACGCTCGCGGCCGTCCGCGCCTCCCTGGGGGACGCCCCCGGGCTCCAGGCGTGGTTCGATGCCGAGCTCGCCGGCACCCCGTACCGCACCCCGCCGCCGCTCGAACTGCGCCCGGCCCGGCTCGGGTTCGACGGGCGCCACCTGCACCTCGATGCCGCCACCTTTGACGTGACCGACGTGGCCGGGGCCGTCCGGCTGAGCGACCAGCTGCTGAACTACCGCGACCGGCGGGTGGAGTACGTGCCGACGGACGATTTCGGGCTCGCCGCGCGCAAGGTGACCGAGCTGCAGCGGGTGTGCAACGAGCGCGAGCAGGCCGTCCTGCGGTTGCACCTGGCTTCGGCCGAGTTGCAGCGGGCGTGCGACGAGCGCCTGGAGCTCATCACCCGCCTGGCGCGCGAGCTGGAGTCGCGCGAGCGGGTCGCGATCGCGGAGCGGGAGCAGTTGGCCCGGCGCCTGGTGGCCTCGGAACGGTGGTCCGTGCGGCGCCCGCTGGTGGCCGTCCGGAACGCGCTGCGAACGGTCAAGCTGTTACGCCGCGCGGGCTGAGTTGCGGAGCCCCTTCCACCAGTCGACGGCCGACTCCAGCCCGCTCGCCAGGTCCACCCGCGGGCGCCACCCCAGTGCGTCGCGCAGCCGCGCGATGTCGGCCACGAGGCGCGGCGGCTCCGTTCCCGTCAGGGGCCGCGCGCCGAACCGAACCAGGTCCGGCCGGCCGCACAGCTCCGCGACCCGCTCCACAACCGCGCGCACGGCCACGGCCCGCCCGGAGCCGACGTTCACCGGCCCCGTCAGGTCGGACCGGACCAGCGCGACGAGCGCCGCGGCGGCGTCGGTGACGTACAGGAAGTCGCGCTCCTGGGTGCCGGCGGTACACGGCGCGGGTTCGCCGCCCAGTAGCGCCCGCGCGACCGAAGGGACCAGCCGCCCAGGGTGCTCCCCCGGGCCGTACAAGAAGAAGAGCCGGGCCGCCGCCGCGGACACGCCCCGGGCCCGGGCGAACGTGTCCGCCCAGCGCGCGAGTTCCAGTTTGGTCCGCCCGTAGGTCGTGTGCGGCCGGAGCGGGGTCCCGAACTCGCGGCACACGTCCGCGGCGCCCCAGTCGTACTCCGCGCAGGTGCCCGCGAGGACCGCCCGGCGCCCGCCGTCGCGCGCGAACGCGAGCAGCAGCCGGCGCGACGCGGCGCCCCACAGGTGATTTTCCGGCGACGTCCACACGGTGCCCGGGTTGACCGTCCACGCGAGGTGCAGCAGGTGGGTGGGGCGCACGGCCCGGACGAGCGCCTCCGCGGCGCCGGGGCGCAGCAGGTCGCACGGGTGGAAGCGCGCGCCCTCCGGGCACCGCTCCTGGGGTCTGCGACCGGTCGCGTGAACCTCGAAGTGGTCGCCCGCGAGGCGCACCGCGTGTGCCCCCAAAAAGCCCGTCGCCCCGGTCACGAGTAAGCGGTTCATATCGCGTTCAGTAGTTTCGAGTTGGTTGTGTGGTATGCGGTGTGCC
>DASWYH010000659.1:0-5010 GCA_036405095.1 Gemmata sp.
GCGGGCGGGACGCCCGCGGTCCCAGGGAGATGCGCGGCGCCCCGATAACCAGATCAACGGCGAGGGGACGTTCGCGTTCCTCAAGAAGCAGCTCGGCTGCCCGGGGCAGCGTGTCTCCCTGGGACCGCGGGCGTCCCGCCCGCCTCGGCGCGTGTCGGTTCGGGAGCCACCGCGGACCCTGTCCGCGCGTGTGCCAGCGGGCGGGACGCCCGCGGTCCCAGGGAATCAGCGCACCGCCCCGATAACCACCTCGGCAACTGTTCGGCCGATCTGCGGCCAGTCGTAGACGGTGCGAGCCAGTTCGCGCGCCCGCTCGGCCATTTGCGCGCCCGCGGACGCATCGGCGCACAGCGCGGCGGTCGCGTCCGCGAACTCGGGCCGCTCGGCGCGCACAAAGTGAATCCCGGCTTCCGCCGCGATGCCCTCCGCGCCGACCGTGGTGCTGACCACCGGCAGCCCGGCCGCGAACGCTTCCAGGATCTTCAGCCGCGTGCCGCCGCCGGCGTCGAGTGGGACCGCCAAAACCGACGCGCGGAGCAAATATGGCTTCACATCGGGCACACCGCCGGTGACCTCGATTCCGGGTGTGCCGTTGCACGCCAGGAGATCCGCGGGCGGGTCGCGGCCCACAATCGTTACGGTCGCGCCCGGGATCCGCGCGCGCAGTGCGGGCAGCACGTCCCGCGCGAGGAACCGCGCCGCCGCCGCGTTCGGCCCCCAGGACATCGTGCCCAGGAACATCACGACCGGCGGGCCGCTCCGCCCCGTGGGCAGATCGGCGAGCGCGGCGCAATCGACGCCATTCGGAACCGTGTGTGCGGTCGCACCGAGCGCCCGAAAGTGCGCGGCTTCCACGTCCGAAACGGCACACACCGCGCGGCACCCCTTCGCGGCCCGGTGCTCGACGCGCGCCAGGCGCCTCGCTTCACCGCGCAGGAACGCGCGCTTCAACGGGCTCGTTTGCTCCTCGGCGGTGCGCTGCACCAGGAGCGAGTAAACGTTGTGGAGGTCGATGACGGCCGGTACGTTCGGCGCCGCGCCGCGGTAGAGGAGGCTGTCGAGGTGATCGAGGTAGAGCACGTCCGGCGGGGCCGCTCTCAGTTCCTGTTTCCAAACCCGGGCGGCTTCGGCCCAGGCGTGCCGGCGGTACATCACGTAAGGCTCCGCGCGCAGCGCGGCACCGAGCAAGCGCCCGGCTTCGGCGAACTTCGTGCGCGCCGGGACCGCGGCCGGGCGAATCGTGATGCCGGCGCCTTGGAGCGCTCCGGCGCTCGCGGACGCATCCGGACCGATCGGGCACACCAGCCGAAAGTCGGTCGCGGCAGCGAGCGCTTTCATCAGGTGGAACGAGCGGATGTGCCCGCCCGAGTTGAGCGGCCAGGGCGGCTCGCTCGTCACGGCGAGTACGCGGGGCTTCGCGCTCACTCGGTGCCCTCCGCCGGGGCCGGTTCGAACCGGCTGCGGATCACCTTCGCCGGGACGCCGCCCGCGATCACGTTCTCCGGCAGCGGTTTCGTAACGACCGAACCGGCCGCCACCACCGTTCCCTTCCCGACATCGGCCAGAACGATGGCGCCGCTGCCGATCCACGCGCCGGCCCCCACCGTGACCATCTTACGCTCGCCGCCTTGCTCACGGATCGGCCGGGTCGGGTCGCCGAAGTAGTGCGTCATCCCGCCCGAGGGGATTTGCACGTTCGCCGCGAGCAGCACATCGCGTTCGAGGTGAACGAGCCCCAGAATGCACCGCGGGCCGACGTACACGTTTTCGTCGAGCACGGCCCCGGGCTGGGAAAAGAACGTGCCGAACTCCACACACGCCGACGGGTGGCACCGGGCCAGCACCTGCTGCAAGAACGCGCGCCGGAGGTACTGGCCCGTGAGCCCCGGCCACAAGGAGAGCAACTGGGAGCGCGATTCCAGCGCCGGCCCGCGGCCCCGCACGGCCGCATTGAGCCAGTACGACACGAGCACCGGCGCCACCCCCACCAGGGCCGCGCACCGGGCCGCGCCCTTCACCGCCCGCTTCACCGGCGAGGGCGCTGCGGCCGGCGGGACGTGAATCACAGACGGATCGGTCATCGGGGCGCGAGCCGGGAGTAGAGGTTGAAGTATTCTTCGACGGTCCGACTCAGCTGGTAGCGCTCGATGGCGCGCGCGCGGCCCGCGGCCCCCAGGCGCGCGGCCAGTTCCGGGTCACGGACCGCGCGCCGGATCGCACCCGCGCAGCCCGCCACGTCGCCGCGCGGGAACAGCAGCCCCTCGCGCTCGTGGCGCACGATCTCGGGGTTGCCCCCCACCGCGGTCACGAGCGCCGGGAGCCCGCTCGCCATCGCTTCGAGCAGCGTGAGGGACGCGGCCTCGCTCAGCGACGTGAGCGCGAACGCCTCCGCGGCCCGCATGAGGTCGGGAATGTCGGTGCGGATGCCCAGGAACTTCACCCGGTCCGGGATGCGCAAATCGACCGCGAGGTTTTCCAGCTCGCCGCGCAGCGGCCCGTCGCCGACCACCAGGAGATCGACGCCGGGAAGGTCCGGAACCGCCTGTGCGAACCCGCGGAGCAGCGTGGGCTGGTCCTTGACCGGGTGGTGCCGCGCGACATGAATCAGGTAGCGCCGCCCGGGCTCCAACCCGACGGCTTCCTTCGCCACGTCCCTGTCCGCGGGCGGGTCGTACCGATCGACCTCGATGCCGTTTTCGATGACCTCGATGCGCGCCCCGGCGAACCCGTCGGTCCGGCCCAGGCCCTCGGCGCTGAACGCGCTGCACGCGGTCACCGCGTCCGCGAGCCGGTCGAGAACGAGGCGGTTCACCGCGCGCCGCAGGGGGGAGACGCGGTCGGGGTAGTGGCGCCCGTGCTCGGTGAGGACGATTTTGGGGCGGAAGCCGCACAGCGGTTTCGCCAGCGCGGAGTAGAAGAACGGGGTGTACTGGTGGGCGTGGAGCACCTCGATGTCGCGCGCGCGGATCGCATCGGCGAGGCGCCGGCTCACCCGCCAGTCGCGCCCCGGTTGCCGGTTGAAGCACACCACGTCCACGCCTTCGGCCCGCAGCTCTTCGCCGATGCGCCCGACCGCGTCGAGGCAGAAGACCGCGGGCGCGATGCGCCCCTTGAGCCGCCGGATCGTCTCGCGGACCAGCACCTCGGCCCCGGCCACCTGCATGACGTGAACGACGAAGGCGACGCGAACGGGTGTACTCACGACGGCACCGATACGGGGCGCGACACGGCCGGGTACGGGTACGGCAGCGTGAGCGGCGGCAGGCCCGACGGGGTCGGGTTCAGCTTCGCCCGCACCGTACTCGTGATCGCGTGCAGCTGCACCGCGAGCAGGATACAGATGTACGGCATCTCGAAGTGTTCGAGTGACAGGAAGATCGCCCCGAAGCAGAAGAGGATGAGCGCGCACTCCAGCCCGGCCGCGAGCGAGCGCGCCTTCAGCGTCTCGGGGTCGTTGAAGGGCCGCAGCGCCCGCCGCGTCTGCCACAGCCCGACGAACGCGGACAGCAGCAGCCCCCCGTAGAGCGCCAGCGCCACCCAGCCGCTATCGGCCGCGGTCTGGAGGTACTGACTGTGAATGGTGCGGCCCTCGATGTCGGCCCCGTACTGGAACGTGTACAGGTTCGAGTTGCGGATGCCCATCCCGAAAATCGGGCGCTCGTTCGCCATGCGGAGCGCGATGCCCCAGGTCACCTTGCGGGCGTTCGCGCTCTCGTCCACGTCCTGCTTGCCAATGGAGAAGAACCGCTCCTGGACCTCTTTCCCGGCCATGATGACGACGAGACAGAGTCCGGCGGCGTAGATGAGCGCGACGAACCGCTTGTTCCGCGAGCGGACGAACATCGGCACCGCGGCCACACACAGCGACAGCATCGCGCCGCGCGAGTACGACAGGAGCACTGCGTGCAGCAGCACCGGGATGACCAGCAGGAACCCCCACCGGAACCACCGCCGGTTCGCCTCCCAGGCGAAGAAACACATCGGCACCGCCATCGCGAAGATGAGCGCGGCCCCGTTGTTGTCCAACCCGCCGAACCCCCGCGACGCCAGCATCAGCCAGCCCCACGCGAGATAGTAGAAGTTGATCTCGTAGGCGATGTACACGGCGCACACCAGCACCACGTAATAGATGATCCACAGGTCGCGGACCGTGCGGAGCACCAGCGTGGCGCAGATGAACATCACGAAGATCTTGACGTACTCGAGAAAGTACGGCCACGAAACGGTGGGGTGCAGGGCGGTGACGTAGGTCATGCTGATCCACGCGGTGAACCCGAGGAACAGCAGGTGGCTGCGGGTGAACCGCGGGTTCCCGTACCACGGCGCCTTGGCCGCCGCGAACGGGACCCACAGTTTCAGGCGCCAGGCGACCGTGACGGCGAGGGTCACGATCGCGACCGGGAACGACCAGTTCACCTCGGACATGCGGAACCCGGCCAGTTCGACCCAGTCCCAGATCGCTTGCGGGCGCAACACGGCGTACATGTAATAGACCGCGATGCCGTACACCGGGGACAGCACGATCGGGCCGATCGTCCCCAACAGCATCGTCAGAGCCATGAACACCATTTGCTTCATCGACCCGTCCGTTCTGGAGCGCGAGTACCCTGGCGGTGCGAAAAACCTCTTCCCTCCTAAAACGGAGGGGAGAACCGGCCCGAACCTCCCCGACGCAATTCCCGGCCGACGTTCGGAGCCCGTATCCCGGATTTTAGGGGAGCGGACCCGGTGCGTGCGAGCCCTGATCCCTTTATGGGTACGTGTTCTACCATCTTTCATAGCACACTGGAAAGCCCACCCCGCACCTGAATAGGGACCGATGCCCTTGGAACCGCTTTCTGTCGAACTCCGGACCGTCACCCCGCCCGCCGGGCGCGGGCCGGTCACCACGGGCGTTCCGTTCCCGAAGGGCGCGCTCCCCGATGCGCAAAAGCTCGTGCTGCGCGACGCTTCCGGGAAGGCCGTTCGCCTGCAATCGCGCGCCACCGACCTCTGGCCCGACGGCTCCGT
>DASWYH010000660.1:0-2102 GCA_036405095.1 Gemmata sp.
TGTGGCACACCCGCCGGTCGCGCCCCTCGCGCCGGGCGCGAAGTGTCGAGAATCTCGTCACCAGCTCCCGTTATTCGCCCCGGAAGCGGACCCGGATTCCAACTTGCGCGCCGTGGTGCTACCATACTTTTACACATCGAATGCGCGTACCTCGCCCACCATCGCCCGACCGCAATGAGGCGGAGCCGAATGCCCGTGTCGTACAAGTGCCCCAATCCCAGTTGCGGGGTCTCGCTGACAACGCCTATGCGCCTGCGCGGCGGGAAGGCCGTTTCGTGCCCGAAGTGCGGGTTCCGGTTCGTGCCCGAGCCGTCCGGGGTCGAGGTGCCCCCGCACCCGGAAGCCACCGGCGCCCCCTCGGTGCCCCCGGACACGCGCGCGCAGGGCAGCGCGGACCGCGCGCGCCTGGGTCAGGGGTCCGGGATCCAGGCCGCCGACCCGATGCGCCTGGCGTTCGAGACCGGCGACCCGCTCCCCGGGCTGTCCAGTTGGGTGCTCGAACGGCAGATCGGGGTCGGCGGGTTCGGAGAGGTGTGGCTGGTCCGGCACGAGTGGAAGGCCGTTCGGCGCGCGGTCAAGTTCTTCACCCACCCCGAGGTGCGGCACCGGCTCGTCACCCACGAGAAAAAGGTCCTCGTGCGGGTCATGAAGCACGCGGGCGACCACCCGAACATCGTCCCGCTGCTCGAGTGCAACCTGGACGGCGACCTGCCGTGGCTCATGTACGACTACATCGAGGGCGGGACGCTCGCCGACGCGGTCCGCGAGTGGCAGTCGCGGCCGGTCCCCAAGCGGGTCCGCAAGGCCGTTCGCGCGCTGCTCGCCATCGCGTCCGCGATCGCGCACTGCCACCGGCTCAAGACCCCCATCGTTCACCGCGACCTGAAGCCCGCGAATGTGCTGCGCGACGCGACCGGGGTGCTCCGGGTCACCGACTTCGGCATCGGCGGCGCCGCGACCGCGCCCCCGCTCGACGGGCAGACCCACGGGTACCTGACGAACAGCGGGCGGGTGCCGACGCTGCTCCGCGCGGCCGGGAGCTTCGGGTACGCCGGCCCGCAGCAGCGCAACGGCGACCCGCCGGACCCGCGCGACGACGTGTACGCGATCGGCGTGCTCGCGTTCCAGATGCTGATGGGCGACCTCACCCTCTGGCCCGGCCCGGACATGGCCGACGACCTCCGCGGGCTCGGGCTCCCGCGGAGCCTCGTTTCGCTCCTGGTGCAGAGCGTGTCGCACAACCCGGCGCGGCGCCCGACGGACGCGCTGGAGTGGAAACACGCGATGGAAGCGCTCACCACCAAGGGCGCCGCTGATACCGGCTCCACAGGGGCGCACACCGTTGTCACCCCGCCCCCCTTGCCCCGCGTACCGAAAACCGATTCGGGCGGGCGGGTTCCCGACGAATCGCGGTAGGGTTCAACTGGCGCGGGCCTCTGGAACGCTCTTGAGCTGGGAACGGCGCACATTCGGAAGCGGCCGCCGACTGACCGCGCCCGAGCGGTGCCCGGCCGCGGTCAGTCGGCCCGAACGGCGGCAACCACGCGCGTGCCCGCGACGAGGCGGGTGCCGATGCTCAGCAGCAGCACGACCACGACCAGGACGAACGCCCCGGCCCAGGCGAGGTTCTTGCTCGCCTCGTCGGGGCGCTTGGCAAAATCGTACACGTAGTACGGCAGCGACGGGGTCGGATCGGAGAGCGACTTCGCGAGGTACTGCGACCCCGGGGCGGTGAGGATCAGTGGGGCCGTTTCCCCCGCGATCCGCCCGACCGCGAGTAGCGCCCCCGTGACGATCGCCGGCAGGGCCGAGGGCAGCACCACCTTCAGAACCGTTTGCCGGCGGCTCGCCCCCAGGGCGTAACTCGCCTCGCGCAGGCTGTTGGGAATGAGCCACATCGCCTCTTCGGCCGAACGGGTCACCACCGGGAGCATCATCACCCCGAGCGCGAACGCCCCGGCCCACGCGGAGAAGCCCCACGGCTTCTGCCCCGGCGCCAACCAGAACGGGGCCACCAGCAGCGCGTACACGAACACGCCGATCACGATCGACGGCACCCCGCCGAGCAACTCGGCCACGAACCGCACCGGACCCGCGAGCGG
>DASWYH010000661.1:0-8830 GCA_036405095.1 Gemmata sp.
CGACGCCGCCCGCGCGAAGCGCGCCCGCAAGGTGGCGGTGTTCACCGGCAGCTTCGACCCGCCCACCACGTTCCACCGGCGCGTCGTGGAGCAGCTCCTCGCCCGCGGGTTCGAGGAGGTCATCGTGCGCCCGTCCGGGCCGCGGTGCAACACCCCGGAAGTCGAACACGCGAAACCGGTCCACCGGGCCGTGCTGACGGACCTCGCGTTCGCCGGCATCCCGGGCGTCACCGTCGATCTGTCCGACCTCGACGACGCCACGTTCACCCCGCACTACGCGCTCGACGACCTGCTCGGCGATCGCGGCGAGATCTGGCACGTCGTCCCGGCGGAGTTCGTCACCGGCGGCGGGGCGAGCGACTCGGCGATTCACAACAAATGGGAACTCGGGCTCGACGCCTGGGCGACCCGGCGGTTCGTCGTGTTGCACCCGACGGGCGCGGCCCCCGACGCGGCCGACCTGCCGCCGAGGTGCCAGCTCCTCGCAGTCGACGGCCACGTCCCGACCGCGGACATCCGGCTGCGCGTGTTCCAGCACGGGCACGCGCAACCCGACGTGTCCGACCGGGTGGACGAGTACATCCGGCGGTATCACCTGTTCACCGGGATGACGGTCCCCCGCGAGACCCGCGTTCACCTGAACGCCCCGCGGCTCAAGATCGTCACCTCGGACCGGAGCGAGAAGGCGCTGAAGGCCGCGGAACCGTTCCGGCACCTGGAAGGGGCCGACCCCACGCACATCCTGGTGCTCGGCGGCGACGGCACGATGCTGCAAGCGATCCGCGACCACTGGCGCCTGCGCTTGCCCTTTCTGGGGCTGAACGCGGGCACGCTCGGGTTCCTGATGAACGAGCAACTGCCCGCGGCGCTGGAGGGCACGGAGGTTGTTCTGTACCGGATGCCGATGATCCGCGTGGACGCCGAGCTGCCGGACGGCAAGCGGGTGCAGTCGCTGGCGTTCGCGGACGCCTGGGTGGAGCGCGACAGCGGCCAGGCCGCGTGGCTCCAGGTCGACGTGGACGGGCACACGCAGGTGCCCCGTGTGGTCGGCGACGGGCTGCTGGTGGCGACCCCCGCGGGGTCGAGCGCCTACGCGCGGGCGATGGGCGCCACGTCGGTGCCGCTGACGGCCCCGGTGTTCACGCTCGCGGGGTCGAACGTGTTCCGGCCGCGGTTCTGGAAACCGGTGGCGCTGCCCGAAACGTCACGGGTGTCGCTGACCAGTTTGGATTTAAACGGGAAGCGGCCGATCCGCGGGTTCATCGACGGCCAGCCGATCGGGCAGGTGAAGTCGATGCACATCCGGGTGAGCACGGTCGCGACGGTGGAACTGGGATTCACACCCAAGTTCGACCTTTCAACGCGGCTGTTGCGGTCGATGTTCCCGCCCTCGGATACGCTGTAAGGACATTCGGGCCACAGGCCGCCAGAGATGCCCGTGGCTCGGGTTCGATGACGCTTCTTCGCCGCCAAATGGTTCGCCAGTCGCGAGGGCGTATGGATTCGGACGAGCCACTGAACGACCTGCGCGCGGTGAAGACGCGGCACGATCTGTCCGCGTTCGTTGCCGGGATGGCGCGCGACCTGCACGAACACCCCGAGCGCTGGGAAAATGTGACGCTGGACCGGTTCTTGGAAGCGCTTTCGCGCTACCTGATCGATGTTAGCGGCTACTGCAAAAACGTGGAACCGGACATCGATCCCGATCGTCCGGAGTGGCACCTGTTCGCGCTCGGGCTCACGGGAGCAGCGGTTTATGAGTGACGCCAAAGTACCGGCGCGCCGTTCCGCCGCCCGGCCCATTGGGCACCGGGCGCTCCGCTGGGCGGTGCTGCTCTCCGTTACCTATCTGGGGATCGTTGTCGTGTTTTGGTTCCTCGAACGCTCCTTCGTGTTCCGCCCGAGTTCCGCGGAAGAGGCGTGGCTGCCCCCTGAAGACGACCGCTCGCAGGACGTGCAGTTTCCCGCGGCCGACGGGAACACGATCGCGGGTCGATGGATACCGCCGGAGACCCCGCACCACGGCGCCGTCCTGGTCACGAACGGCAACGGCGGGAACCTGACCCACCGCGGCCGACTCGCGGCCGAACTCCGGAAAGCCACGGGTGCCGGGGTGCTCCTGTTCGACTATCCCGGTTACGGGAAGAGCGCCGGGAAGCCGAGTGAAGGTGGCTGCTACGCGGCCGGAGAAGGCGCGTACAAGTGGCTCACGGAGGAGCAACGGATCGCGCCCAGCCGGGTGATCCTGTGCGGTGAGTCTTTGGGCGGTGGCACCGCGGTCGAACTCGCCACCAGGCACAACCACCGCGCGCTCGTGCTGGTCTACACCTTCACCAGTTTGCCTGACGCTGCGAAGCACCACTTCCCGTTTCTGCCTGTGAAAACGCTGATGCGCACCCGGTTCGATAACCTTTCCAAGATTCAGAAGTGTAACCGTCCGGTGTTCTTCGTTCACGGGACCGCAGACAAAGTGGTGCCGTTAAGTCACTCCGAACGCCTCTTCGCCGCGGCCAATGAGCCGAAGCAGTTCGTGCGGCTCGAAGGTGTCGGACACACGATGCTCCTCGGCGACACGTTTACCTCGAAGTTGGCGGCGTTCCTCGCCGCGCACGCTCCGTAACATTCGCAATAGCGACCGGCCCACGGACCCAGGAAGTTTGGAGTTGGTGTGCGTTTCCCGACCGGGCGCACAAGGCACCGCCCAAACGCAACGAGGGCGTCTCTTTCCAGAGACGCCCTCGTTGCGTTTGGGCGGGTGCAATCAGATCGCGCCTAGCGCGATGGAACAGTTGTGACCGCCGAAGCCAAAGCTGTTGGACAGCACCTTGCGCACGCGGACCTCGCGGGCCGTGTGCGGGATGTAGTCCAGGTCGCAGCCGCCCTCAATGTCCTGGTTCTGAAGGTTGATCGTCGGGTGCAGCACCCCGTGCCGGAGGCTCAGGGCACAGGCCACGGCTTCGACGCCGCCACTCGCGCCCAGGAGGTGCCCGATCATGCTTTTCGTGCTGGACACCATCAACTTCTTGGCGCGCTCGCCGAACACCAGCTTCACGGCCTTGGTTTCGGCCACGTCGCCGAGGCCCGTGCTCGTGCCGTGCGCGTTGATGTAGTCCACTTCGTCCGTGTTCCAACCGGCGTCGCTGACCGCGTCGCGCATCGCCTGGCCCGCGCCGATGCCGTCCTCGTGCGGGGCGGTGATGTGGAACGCGTCCGCGGTGTTACCGGAGCCACACACTTCTGCATAAATGGGCGCGTTGCGGGCCTTCGCGCGCTCGTACTCTTCGAGGATGAGGATTCCCGCGCCCTCGCTCAGAACGAAGCCGTCGCGGTCCTTGTCCCAGGGGCGACTGGCGCCTTGGGGGTCGTCGTTGCGTTCCGACAGCGCCCGGCACGCGATGAACCCGCCCAGCCCCAGCGCGGTGACCGCGGCCTCGCTTCCGCCGGTGACCATCACATCCGCCAGCCCGTGGCGGATCGCGGCCAGCGAGTCGGCGATGGCGTGCGCCGCTGACGAACAGGCAGTGGAGACCGTTGTGTTCGGCCCGCGGAGGCCGAACCGGATCGAGATGTTCCCGCTGGCCGAGTTGGCGATCATCTTGGCGATGAGGAACGGTCCGAGTCGGGCCGGGCCGCGCTCCATGAGCGTCCGGTGCCCCTCTTCCCACTCGTTCATGCCGCCGATCCCGCTCCCGAGGATGCACCCGCAGCGGAACGGGTTCTCCTTCGCGAAGTCGAGGCCGCTCTCTTTTACCGCTTCCGCCGCCGCCACCACGGCGAACTGCGTGAACCGGTCCAGCCGGCGGGCCGTGCGGGTGTCGATCACGGGTTCCGGGTTGAACCCCTTCACTTCGCCGGCGAACGTCACCTTGAACGGCACGGAGGTGCCGTTCACGAGTTTGTACGCGGTGGTGTCGAAGTGGGTGATCGGCGCGATCCCGCTCTGCCCGGCGAGGAGCCCTCGCCAGTAGTCGGGCACATTGAGCGCGAGCGGGTTCACCGTGCCCAGGCCGGTAATCACCACTCGCCGACGGGTCGAGGAGAAAGTCACTGTGGCTTGTTCTTGATGGCGGTGTCGATGTAGTCCACGGCTTCGCCGACGGTCTTGATCTTCTCGGCCTGGTCGTCGGGGATCTGGATGTCGAACTCTTCTTCCAGTTCCATCACGAACTCGACGATGTCGAGCGAGTCCGCGCCGATCTCCTCGATGAACGTGGTGCTGCGGGTGATTTTCTCTTTGTCGTAGGCGAAGTGCTCGCTCACGATGTCGATGACTCGTTGCTCAACGGACACGGTTCGTCCCTCCGGGCGGTGGTGGAGCCACCGCGAAGCCCGCGGCCCGACCGGCTCCGGCCGGCCCCGCACGCAGCATTTCGTATTTTGTATCGCGCCGGTGTGAACCACACACGAGGGCCCAGGGATTTTCCCGGGCCGGCACGGCGACTGATGAACGAAACTCTACTGATCCGACCTCTTCGGGAAAACCCCAACACGAAATCCGAGGTCCGAAATCCGAAAAGAATCGCCCGCCATGCGGCCTTCAGCGGCTCGGGTTCCCTAAGCGGTCACGTTCCGGATATCGGCTTTTCGCTGCACGCGCTTGAGCAGCCCCGCGAGGACGCGCCCCGGGCCGATCTCGTAGAACCGTTCCGCGCCCGCGGCGAGCAGACCGCGAAGCGTGTCCTCCCAGCGCACCGGCGAGAGCACCTGCTTCACCAGCAGGTTACGAATTTCGGCCGGGTCCGTGTGCGGGCGCCCGTCGACGTTCGACCAGACGGGTACGGTCGGCGCCGCCAGCGTCGCGCCGGCGAGAGCCAGGGCCAGTTTCTCGTCCGCCGGGCGCATGAGGGCGGTGTGGAACGCCCCGGCGACCGTGAGCCGCACGGTCCGAATCCCGCCCTTCTGCACACACAGTTGCTCGAACCGATCCAGAGCGGCAAGTGCCCCGGAGACGACCGTGTTCCCGGGGCACAGGAGGTTCGCGACTTCGAGGGTGTCCGCGCCGCGCGATTCGATCACGAGCGCTTCGACTTCCGGCACCTCAAGGCCCAGAACGCTGACCATTCCGGAGGGCGTGGCGACCGCGGCGTCCTGCATCGCCCGCCCGCGGGCCTGAACCAGCCTCACCCCGTCCTCGAACGACAGCGCCCCCGCGAACGCGAGCGCGGTGTACTCGCCGAGGCTCAGCCCGGCGGTGGCGAACACGTCCCCGAGCGCGTCGGGCTCGGTCGCCTTCACCTGTTCGAGCGCGGCGAGGCTCGCAACGAAGATCGCGGGCTGGCTCACATCGGTCGCGCTGAGCTTCTCCGCGGGACCGTTCACGCACACGCCGAGCAGATCGTATCCGAGGATCTCGGACGCCCGGCGGAACAGGTCGTTTGCCGCGGGCAGCGACTGGCACAGCGCCCCGGCCATGCCGACCGTTTGCGCGCCCTGTCCCGGGAAAAGAAAAACGGTCCGTGGCATGGCTCGCCTAATGCAAAATGGGACAAGAGCAAGCCGGCGGGACGATCGCGATCCCTTGACCCACCGGCTCCGAACTCACTCGTCGCCTTTTGGCAGCGCATCGAGTTCGGTGACAATCTTCTCGTTCAACTTCACCCGCACGTTGAGCGCCGCAACGCCCAGCGCGCTGGCGATGGCCTTGTCCTTCGACGACCCGTGGCAGATGATGCACACGCCTTCGACCCCGAGCAGCGGGGCGCCACCGACCGCGCTGTAGTGGTACTTCGAGATCAGGCCCTTCAGTGCGAGTTGCGCCTGCTCGCGCTCCGCCGCGAGTGCGCCAACAACTTCCTGATAGATGAGCCCCATCACGAACTCGAACACGCCCTCGCTGAGCTTCAGCACGACGTTCCCGGTGAACCCGTCGGTGATGACCACATCGACCGCGCCGCGGTGGATGTCGCGGCCCTCAATGTTCCCGACGAACTGCTCGTTGAGCGGGCTGCCGCGGAACAGCTCGAACGTTTTCTGGACGAGGTCGTGCCCTTTCCCCTCTTCTTCGCCGACGTTCATCAGCCCGAGGGTCGGGCGCTCGACGTTCAGGATGTGTTTCGCGAAGACGCGCCCCATTGCCCCGTATTGGAGCAGGTGCTGCGGCTTCGGGAACACGTTGGCGCCCACGTCCATGATGACGCAGCGGCCCTTCGCCGTCGGCATGACGGTCGCGATCCCGGGCCGGTGAACGCCCTTCAGGAACCGACGCGACATGAGGCCGCCGGCGACGACGGCGCCCGTGTTGCCGGCCGAAACGAGGCCGTCCACCTTGCCTTCGGCGAGCAACCGCCAGGCGCGGAACACGGACGCATCCGGCTTGCGCCGCAGCGCCTCGCCGGGCTTCTCCTTCATTTCGACCACTTGCGCGGCGTGAACGACCTCGACCCGCTCACCTGGCAGCGCGGACGCGGCCAAAAGAGGGTCGAGTTGCGCCTGGTCGCCAACGAAAATGACGGTCAGGTCGGGGTTCGCGGCGAGCGCCAGAGCGGCGCCGCCCACGTTCGGAGCCGGCCCGTGATCGCCGCCCATCGCATCGAGGGCGATCCGCATGGTTACTTCCCTTGTTTCTCGTCTTCCACCGCGATCGCGTCGCGGCCCTGGTAGAACCCGCAGTTCGAGCACACGCGGTGCGGCATCACCGGTTCGTTGCACCGGGCGCAGTATTGCACCTGCACCGGCACGACGTGGTGGTGGCTCCGCCGTGTACCTTTACGGGATCGGGAGGTGCGCCTCTTGGGTACTGCCATGACTCTATCTCGCGGCCGTTGTCGAATTCCGAGTTAAGACGGTCATGTTAGGACCGCCTCCCGCGACAGTCAAGGAACGCCCGCGCCGACCTTCCCCTATGATTGATATGCGCCGCCACCGAGAACGGGACACGAGCCGGGACCAAAATCGGCACCCGAAGGGCGAAATCCTAACAGGAGATGCCGGGGAACGGGGCGGCTCTTCGGTTCGAACTTCGCCTTTCGGGTGGCGTGCTTTTCATCGGAGCGTGATTATGGATCACCTGTGGGCGCCGTGGCGGCTGTCGTACATCACCGGGCCAAAGGAGAAGCCCGCGACCGGCCCGGAATGCTTCCTTTGTCGTGCTGCTGGTGGCACGAGCGGCGACCGCGAGAACCTCGTCGTGTACCGCTCCGAGCTGTCGGTCGTGGTGCTGAACCGGTTCCCGTACAACAACGGGCACCTGCTCGTCTCCCCAAGAGCGCACAAGGGGCGCCTCGATGAACTCACGCCCGATGAACTGCTCGACCTCCAGCTTGTGATGCGCAGGTTGATGGCGATCATCGAGAAGCGGATGAACGCCGATGGCTTCAACGTGGGGCTGAACCTGGGCCGCGCCGCCGGGGCCGGCGTCCCGGGGCACCTCCACTGGCACATCGTGCCGCGCTGGAACGGCGATCAAAACTTCATGGCGGTTACGGGAGACACGCACGTCATTTCGCAGTCACTCGACGCGCTGTACGATCTGATCACCGAAGAGCTGGCGAAAGGATAAACACTCAGGGGAGCGGAATGGAAATCGTGCCGCACGTCGGGATCGGAACAGTTCGTCTCGGGATGTCGCGTGAAGAAGCGGAATGGCTCCTCGTGGCCGGGATGCAAATTGACTCTCGGGGAGCGCCGCCCGTCGTGACGTTTATCCAGGTGAGCAGGCGATCTTTCGCAACATACCGCGGTGTTGATGTGTTCGAGGAACCGGCCACCGAGGTTATTGCGGAAATCGTGCGCCTCGAAGGATTGAACCCGGTCGATTTCCCGCCGGGTCGCCATCAGTACACGTTTCCGGAACTCAATTTCGTGCTCTGGCGGGGGTACGTGAACGACACGGACCCCGAGGACCACCAGGGCCACTTCTTCCAGGCCGCGAGCGTTCACACGCCCGGCTACTACACGAGCACGGCGACTCAATCCACGTAAAGGAACTCGCTCAGGTTCAGCAGCGCGTGGCACAGGTCGTTGGTGGCCTCGGTTGTGGTGCCCTTGTGGCGCGACAGGTAGCCGAGCATCGCTTCGTGCTCTTCACTGGTCGCCGGGCGACCGATCGCGATCCGGAACGCGCGGTCGGTAAACTTCGTCGGGTCCGTGCCCACGTCCTTTGTGACACGGGCCGCGAACTGTTTCCCGAAGCCGATGACGGTGGCGTCGTTGAGCATCGCCAGCGCCTGCGGGGCGGTCGTGGTGGCGAACCGACGAGAACACGTTTCGTTGCGGTCCGGTGCGTCGAACAGCGTGAACAGCGGGTAGCGTAGGTTCCGCTTCACGAACACGTACACGCTCCGCCGGTTCCGCTCCGCCGGGTCGGCGGTGGGCACCCACCGGGCGCCCACCGACTTCTGCAACTCCGCGGGCAGTTCGGGAAACACCCCCGGGCCGCCGGCCTTGAGGTTCAGTTGCCCCGACACCGCGAGCATCGCGTCCCGCAGCGCCTCGCCGTCCAGTCGGCGCCGCGGGAACTGCCACAGGAGCTTGTTGTCGGGATCGGCCTTGGTGCCCGCGTCGGCGCCGCGCGTGCCCTGCCGGTACGCGGTGGAAAGGACCATGAGTTTGTGAACGCGCTTCAGCGACCAGTTGTTCGCCGTCAGTTCGCTCGCGAGCCAGTTGAGCAGTTCGACGTGCGTCGGCCGGTCGCCGGTGACACCGAAGTCGCTCGAGGTGCGGACGATCCCGTACCCGAACCGCTGCTGCCACAACCGGTTCACGATCACCCGGGGCGTCAGCGGGTTCTCCTTTGACGCGACCCAGTGCGCGAGCGCGGCGCGGCGCCCGAGGGCGCCGTTCAGGGGCTTGGCCTCGGCGTCGCGGTCGTCGATGGTGGAGTAGAACCCCG
>DASWYH010000662.1:0-10767 GCA_036405095.1 Gemmata sp.
GAGCCCCGTGAGGTGTGCGCGAATCGCGATCCTATTTTTGCAGCGCCTGGATGATGCGCTCGAAGTCGTCGTTGGAATCGAACCCGATCACGATCTGGCCCTTGTCCTTGGCCTTCACCTTGATCTCGATCTTCACCGCGAGCCGCTGACGGAGGTCGTCTTCGAGGCCCTTGACGTGCGCGGTCTTCTCGGTCGGCTCCTTCTTGGTGGGCTCCGCTGCGGCGAGTTCGGTCCCGGCCGCGGCGAGCTTGTGTTGCTTCACGAGCAGTTCCAGGGCGTGAACCGAGTAGTTCTTCATGATCGCATCTTTGGCGAACGCGACCTGCTGTTCGGGGTCCGTGACCCCCTTCAGCACCTTCGCGTGGCCCATCGTAAGCTGACCGTTCCGCACCGCGTTTTGCACGTCGGGGTGCAGGTTCAGCAGCCCGAGCAGGTTCGTCACGGTGGTGCGGTCGAGGCCCAAGCGGGTCGCGAGCTGGTCCTGGGTCATCTTGAACCGCTCGGTGTACTCCTTGAACCCGTTCGCCTTTTCCAGCGGGTTCAGGTCCGCGCGCTGGATGTTCTCCACGAGTGCCGCCTCGAAGATCTGTTGGTCCTCGAAGTGGACGACGTGGACCGGCACTTCGGCGAGGCCGGCGGCCTGCGCCGCACGGAGCCGGCGCTCCCCGGCGATGAGCTGATAGCCCTCCGCGACCGGTCGCACGACCAGCGGTTGCAGGATGCCGTGCGTTTTAACGCTCGCGGTGAGGGCCGCCAGTTCCTCGCTGTCGAACTGCTTCCGCGGCTGGTACGGGTTGAACGCGATCTTCCCGACCGCGAGTTTTGTGACGGTGGCATCGGCCGCTTCGGGCGCCGACAGGTCGCCGAGGAGGGCGTTCAGGCCGCGTGCGAGACGGGGCGGGGCTTTGGTGGTCGCTTCCATGCGTGGTACTCCCGGGACGGTCAATTCGTGCCGGTTCATAGCAACCTCTGTCCTGGGTGGAAGTGGAACTGGCGCGGGGCGGCCAGTTGCGAGGTCCGGCGCGCGCCGGCGGGACCGGATGTTCCACGTGGAACGTTGATGGGCATGAGAGCGACTCCCATTTTCGGACTAGCTCGCAGGGTCGCGCCGCGTTGCACGTGGAACATCCGGTTCAACCGATCGGATGCAGAGAACGGGAAGCGTTCCACGTGGAACATTTCGGCTCACGGGAGCAGCGGCGCAAACGTTCCACGTGGAACATCGGGCGCCGTCGGTACAGCCCACGGGGGCGTTCCACGCGGAACATTGAGCGTCAGGCGCACGACCGGAGCAGGCGGTTTTTTGCTCCTCCCGGTGCGATTGCGACACCCCGTTGTCACCGCACAAAGGGGCCGAATTCGATTCTGCGCGGGGGTGCAGAAAGTGACCTTGTCGGTTGCGAGAAAACTGAATTACCATCCGCCCCGCTCGGCCGCCGGACCGGAACCCGAAGGCCGAGCACGATGCCGCACCGGACCGGAACCCGGTGCGGCATCGTTGGGGGCAGCAACTGCCCCCGCCGGAGAAGAGGTGCCGAAGAAGCCTCCCCACGGCGCGACTCGTTCGCGCCCGATCGCGTCTTGCGTTCGTTCGTGGGGTGAGCACTCCGCACCAACCGGATCGCGCGGGCGCTTTGTTCGCTCCTCGCGTGGGCTCGGATGCCCTCGTGGGGGCGTGCAAGAGTTGGCCGCGTTCGTCACAACCGTTGGTTGTCTAGGAGCGTTGCGCATGGATGCGACTCGTGGCCCGATTCTGTTTCGCTGCGACGGCACACCGGAACGCGGGTGGGAGCCGTTCTACCAGTGCCTCTCGCTGGCCGCCGCGCTCCAGCGCCGCCGGCGCGGGACGCACTTCCTCAGCTACCTCGATCCGCTCTCGCTGGCGACCGTTGTGAACCGCGGGAACAATGACTGGGTGCCCGCCCAGCAGCAAATCGGCGCCCCCGGCGACCTCGAAGCCACCATCGCCCAGGTGCGGAAAATGAACGCCGCCGCGGTGGTCGTTGCGGGCGACGGCTACGACGCCGATTACCTTCGCGAACTGAAGAAGACCGGCGCCCTGGTGATGGTGTTCGACTCGACCGCGGACATGCGGTTCCCGGCCGACCTCGTCGTGAACCCGTCCCTGTTCCCGCTGCGGAAGGCGTACCGCGTGGAGCCGGGCTGTCAGTTGCTTCTGGGACACCGCTACGCGCTCTGTCGTGGGGTGTTCCGCCGGCAGCGGACGATCCGCGCGATGGAACCGCCGATGCCGTTCCGCGCCCTCGTGGCGATGGGCGACGACGACACCGCGGGCGAAGCGTTCACCCGCACCGAGCAGCTCTTGAAGATGCCGAAGGTCGCGAAGATCACGATCGCGACCCGCACGCACCACGCCCGGTACGACGACATGCTGGCGCTGGCCGACGACAGCAACGGGAAGGTCGAAGTCGTCACCGAAACCAAGGAACTGATGACGCGCCTCGTGCGCGCGCACTTCGCGCTGACGAGCGGGGACGGCTGGTCGCCGGAGCTGTGCGTGGTGGGCATCCCGCAACTGATCCTGAGCCAGACGAAGCGGCACGCGGGTAACGCGAAGAAGCTCGACGAGGACTGCGTCGCGACCTACCTCGGGAACACCGCAGATGTGACCTTCGACCAGCTCCGAGAAGCAGTCGATCTGCTGCACGACGACCCGATGGAGCGGAAGGGCATGACCCGCTGTGCGCGGAGCACGTTCGACGGGCGCGGGCCGGACCGGATCGTGAACGGGTTGGAGATCATGTTGCACAGCCCGGTGCGGAAGCGCGCCGCGTCGTTCGCTCCTCACCACGGGCTCAAGATCGCGGCTTGAGCCCCGGGCGCCGGTGTTCGGCGCGCACGCTCCCGGCTCATTAACCAGACAGCTTCGCGGTGCTTGTGAATGTGGTCCCGGTTCGTTACGCTTCAGTGCGTGCGAACCGGGACCGCTTCGCTTTCACGTCTTCGTTCCGAGGTCGTTCATGTTCGGGCGCCGGGCCTTTTCACGCGGGGAGCTTCTCGTTGCGCTCGCACTGGTGTCGGTGCTCGGGGCTCTGGTCGTTTCCCTTCTCGCTCGGGCGCGCGAGTCGGCAGCGCGGACGAGTTGCCAGAACAATCTCAAACAACTCACGCTCGGAGTGATGAACTACCACGACGTGAATCTGCAACTCCCGCCGCTGGCGGATTCGGATGCGGGGTTGGTGTCCGTGTTTGCCACTATCTGCCCGTACCTCACATCGTACTGCTGGCACTATGCTCCGGGGCGCTCCCAGGCGGATGCCTACCACGCGCCGTCTTCGGTTGTGTTTCCTTGTCGGGGGAAAGACGGTGCAGAACTCTCCCAAGAAGGCGGGGATGCGAACCAAATTTGGAGAGCGTTCCTGGACCCCGCCGACCCGACACCGAACGGGTTGCGCGACATCGCAGTGACGCTTCCGGACGGAACCACCGGGCACCACGCGACCGGGAACTACGCCGCGAACGGGCTTCTTCCGTGGGGTCAGAAGCTCGGCGCGAAGTCACTGGGTGAATGGCCGACACTCGCGATCCTGTTTGCCGAGCGCCCGCAAGTGTGCCGGACCGCGGACGGCGAAACGGTTCACAACCTCTGGGGCGTGGGGTTCTACAGCCCGAGCATGCCCACGTTTGCGACGCTGACCCCGACGAACCCGCCGGGGCTCTGGTCCACGGGGCAAGTCTCACCGGCTGGTGGAGGCATGGTGCGCGTTGGGCGTGCGGATGCGGACCCGCAACCGGCGAACTTCCCGGCGCCGTTTCAGGTGCTCCGCGGCGAACAGCCATGCGATCCACGCTTGCCCGGGACGCCCCACCGCGCCGGCATGCAGACTGCCATGAGCGACGGGAGCGTTCGCCTGTTCGCTCCTTCAACGGAGCCGTGGGTGTTCTGGGCCGCGTGTGCTGCGCCTTCCCATCAGTGAACGCCGAGCCGAGCCGATTGAGGGCGTGTTGTGTTTTGCTAGGCTCTTTGGAACGGCTCGCGGTTGGTTTTCGTGAAAAGGCGGCCTCATGCTCGACTTCAACAAGTTGGACCCAGAGCGGGATGAAGACCCTTCGGAAACCGATTGGTTCATCGCGGCCAAGAACCGTGTTGCGACGCTCGGCGTTGTGCTCATTGTGACCGCCGTGCTGTGTGGGTTGAGTAACTTCGGCGGCCTTGTCGCACTGAGGGCTCTCACCAAGGAAAAGGCGCCCGCCCCACCTCCGAAGAACATGTCACCCAAAGAAAAGGACCAGTTTGAAAACGGACGCAGCGCAGCCCCCCTCTTTGATTTCCTTTGTGTGGGTGCCGTCAGTCTCGTGTACCTACCGGTCCTGCTCAGCGGTATCGCGCTCCACAGCGGTTCCGGTCGGACGCTCGGGCTGACAGCGGCAGTGTGTGCGATGCTGCCTTGTAGCCCGGGGTTCCTCATCGGGCTTCCCGTCGGGATTTGGGCTCTGGTGGTGTTGAGCAACGAGGATGTGAAGCAGGTTCTGGATCACCAACAGCCCGAAGAAGAGGACGACCGTGACCGACGGCGCAGGAGGCGCCGGTACGAGGACGACAGCGACGAAGAGGACGATCGTGACCGGGGCCACCGGCGCCGCCGGTGACACGTCGTAGACGCACCACGATAGTGGCGCAAACGCGGCTCCGCACATCCCCTCTCGGTGCCGCATCTGGTATCCTCACACCACCCTTGTGAGGAACCTCCCACCATGTCCAAAGACGAAGTTGCCGAAGCGCTCGACGAGATCGGAACTCTGCTCGAACTGAAGGGAGAGAACGCGTTCCGCACGAATGCCTACCACAACGCGGCCCGGCTCGTCCAGCAGCTCCCCGGCGATCTCACGCAGATGGTCGCGGATGGGAAGCTCTCGGATGTGCGCGGCATCGGCGAAGCGCTCGCGCTGAAGATCACCACCCTCGTCACCACCGGCGCGCTACCCTACCTCGACGACCTCCGCGCCTCCGTGCCGGAAGGGCTGGTGAAGATGCTTCGCCTCCCCGGGTTGGGGCCGAAGAAGGTGAAAGCCCTCCACGACCTCCTTCAGATCGATTCCATCGAGAAGCTGAAAGCCGCGTGTGAGTCCGGGGAGGTGGCGAAGCAGAAAGGTTTCGGCGCCAAGACGCAGAGCAAAATCCTCGAAGGCATCGCCTACATCGATCAGGTCGGGAACCGGGTTCGGATCGATTTGGCGCTCCCGCTCGGCCTCGCGCTCCTCGAACGGATACGCGCGTTTCCGGGTGTGATTCGGTCCGAGCTGTGCGGCAGCTTGCGCCGGCGAAAGGAGACGGTTGCGGACCTCGACATCCTTGTGAGCAGCGCGAACGCACAGCCCATCATGGATGCGTTCGTGAAGACCCCCGAAGTGGTGCAGGTGCTCGGACAGGGGCCGACCAAATCGAGCGTGATCGCGGCGCTCCACGTTCACGGGACCAAGGTCACGCTCCAGGCCGACCTCCGCGTGGTGGACGACGTTCAGTATCCGTTCGCGCTGCACTACTTCACGGGCAGCAAGGAACACAACATCCGGATGCGGCAGCGCGCCATCGACCGCGGGCTGACACTCAACGAGTACGGGCTCGCGAACGAGTCCCGTTCGGTCGCGTGCAAAGACGAAGCGGACATCTTCGCGGCTCTCGATCTGCCCTACATCGAGCCGGAGTTGCGCGAGGACACGGGCGAAATCGAGGCCGGCGAATCCAAGAAGCTGCCCGCCCTCGTTACGGATTCCGACATCCGCGGCGTGTTCCACAACCACACCACTTACAGCGACGGCACCGCGTCCCTCGAAGACATGGCGCTCGCGGCGAAAAAGTTGGGGTGGGAATACTTCGGCGTTGCGGACCACTCGCAGTCGCTCACCATCGCGCGCGGGCTTCCGCCGAGCGTGGTTCGGAAACAGTGGGCCGAAATCGACCGCGTGAACGCGAAGCTCTCGGGGGTGCGCATCATCAAGGGTAGCGAGGTGGACATCCTCGAAGACGGGTCGCTCGACTACGACGATGAGTTGCTCGCCGGGTTCGAGTACGTCGTTGCGAGCGTTCACTCGCTGTTCAACCTGCCCGAAGCCGAGATGACGGCGCGCGTCTGCAAAGCGCTTTCACACCCGGCGGTCACAATGCTGGGTCACGCGACCGGCCGGCTCCTGCTGAAACGTGAGGGGTACAAAATCAACCTGGACGAGGTCATCAAGACCGCGGCGAAGTTCGGGAAGATGATCGAGATTAACGCGCAGCCATCGCGCCTCGACCTCGATTGGAAGTACGTGAAGCAGGCGCGGGCGATGGGGGTGCCCATCGTTATCAACCCCGATGCACACAGCCCAGGCGAACTCGGCTTGTACACGTTCGGGGTTCAGGTCGCGCGCCGCGGGTGGCTCACGAAGGACGAGGTGTTCAACACGCGCGGTCTCGGCGCTGTGATGAAGGAACTGACCCGCCGGAAGACCGCAAAGTGACACGATCGGGAACCAAGAATGAAGCCCTTTCCCGAAACGCACCCACTCTGGGCCGAACTCCGCGCGAACCCGGATGACACGCTGAAACTCGCGCTCGCGGACTATTTGGAGGAGAACGGCGACCCGGCAACGGGCTACGCGCTGAGGTGGTGCGTTGCGCATGACCGCTGGCCGCGGGTCACGAAATCGCTCATGATTTGGGCCACTGACCCGTCGCAACGGCACTCGGGGAAGAAGAAAGACGTGGCCCGATCAATGTTGCCGCTCGTGTTTTTTGTAGCGGCGGGTGAGTACGAGAGGTGCGATCAACTTCGAGGAATGTCCAACGGGTACGCGCTCCATACACTCGCGGACGCTCTCGGATGGTTGGGCGAAATTCTCACGCGGTTACAGCGCGCTGCGAGTCTCGAACGAACCGTCACGGCTACCCAGCCTCCTCGTTAGGCCGCGGCGCGGAGGAACTCATCCGGGTCGATTCCGAGTTCGCGCAGTTTCGCCGCGAGCGCGTCCCGCGCGGACCGCGCCTGTTCTGCCCGACCGCGCTCCTCGGATAGCCACCGCAGCGCGTTCAGGGCGCGCTCGCGTTCGCTCTCGAATGCCAACGTCGTTTGGCGCAGTTCTTCCTGAATCTCCCCGACGCGCTGCTCGCGGGTGCGGAACTCGCGACCATCGGGGGTGAACAACCGCAGTTCGCCGCCGCCCTCTTCAACGCGCACGCCGAGGCGCGGGCTCACGTAGCCATCGAGCGGGTACACCAACTCGAACCGGGCGCTGTTGCGCACCCAGCCGATGCCGCTCCCGTTGTGCGGGTCGAGGAGGTAATATTCCTCCACGCCGTGCAGGTCGTAGAAGGCCTGCTTCGCGGCCATTGCGGCGCGGGTGTCGTTCGGCGAGCGCAGCTCGAACACGACGTGTGGCGCGGTCCCGTCCTCTTCCCACTGGCGGTACGATTCGCGGAACCCCGGTGGCCGGTCGAACGCGACCAGCACATCGGGCGCCTGGCACGTCGCGAGGTCATCGGCGAGCGGATACCAGAACAGATCACTGGCGACGAACACCTGCTGATCGGCGAACAGCTCACGCAGCTCGCCGACGAGTTTCATCCGCCATTCCGATTGGATCATGCTGTCGGGAGTTGGCGTCCGGTCGCCGCCGGCCCCGGTGCGGTCGGGTCTCATGTTCACCTCGCGGGTTGTGCGGACGGCGGACATTACCGAAACTCCCCGAACCGCGTCCAGAGCGCTTATGCGGTGTGTTGGAACGGGAAGTGCATTCGTTGGGTCAGTATCGAACCGACCCCCGTGGAGCCGGCTCATGACCGATGCGCTGTACTGGTACGCCTCGATTTTCATTTGGTTGTTTCTCACGGGAATCGGCCTCCCGCCGGCCCCGGAGGAGGCGGGCATCCTCTACGCCGCGAGTGTGAACGCGCTGCACTCGGAAGTGTGGTGGCCGCTCGCCTGGGCGGCGTGCGGGCTCGGCATCATTGCGGCCGACTGCGTTCTTTATGGGCTGGGCTTGCGCTGGGGCCGGAAGCTGTTCGAGTACCGGTGGGTGCAAAAGGTTTTAAGCACCGAGAAGCGTCAGCGGCTTGAGGGCCGATTCGCAGAGCACGGAATGAAGCTCTTGCTACTCGCACGATTCCTGCCGCCGCTGCGGACCGGGGTGTTCCTGATCGCCGGCGCGACCCGTTACTCGTTCGTGAAGTTCCTGATCGCGGACGTGATTTACGCGGTGGTGGGTGTGGGTGTGCTTTTCTTCTTCGGGTCCGGGTTGCTCGCCCTTGTCCACCGTTACGAGAGCACCGCGCTATTTATCGCTGCTCTCGGGGTGTTGGGTTACGGGCTGTACCTGTATTACCGCCTCCTGCGCCGGCGGGAATTGAGGAACGGCCCACAAGCTCCCGTATCGATCCTTCAGGGGCCGGAAGGATCGGTCCCTGAAGGGGAGGCGGCAAAGAATCTGGTTGCCGCACCCGCGGCCCAGAAAGAAGCGAAAACCGCACTGAGCTGATCGAGAGCGCGGACCCGCACAAATACCGGTCCGCGCTCCAGAACGTCACCGACCGTTACTTTGCGCGATATTTCGGGTGCGACTCCAAGTAAGCGGCGACCCGATCGGTCCGGGTCACCGCATCGGCAAAGAACGCAACCGCTGACACGAGCCGGTCATCGGGCTCGGCACAGGAGAACCGCAGGAAGCCCTGGCCCGCAGCGCCGAAGCACTCGCCCCCGAGACAAGCGACGCCGCGCTTCTCGTCGGCCCCTTCCAAGAGGTACATCGCGAGACCGTGCGACGTGATCCCGAGCCGGTCGCAGATCGGTTTCACATTGGGGAACACATAGAACGTGCCCTCCGGCATCAGCACGGTAACGTCGGGCACCTTCTGCAACTCGCCGACAAGCAGCATGACCTTCGCGTGAAACTTGGCCATGACTTCGTCGCGCTCCCCCGCGTCGTGTTCGAGTGCGGCTTTACCGGCCATTTGCACAATGGGGGGCACGCACGAGAGCGACGTGTTGATCATCTTGCTCACGATCTGCGCGACCGCCGGCGCGGCGATCATGTACCCGCAGCGCCAGCCGCTCATGCTGTAGCTCTTCGAGAACGTGTACGCGCCGACGCACTGCTCTATCATTCCAGGTTCGGCCAGAATGCTGTGGTGCTTCCCCAGAACGGACGCACCGCCACCTGCGGCCCACACCATGTGGCAGTACGGTTCGTCGCTGAACACCGCGATATTGGTGCCGCGCACGAGGTCCGCGATGGCCTTCAGGTCGTCTTGGGTCGCCACCCCGCCCGTGGGGTTATGGGGAAAGTTGAGGAACAGCGCCCGGGCACGCGGTTCGCTTTTGACGAACCGCTCAATCGCGGCGAGGTCGGGGCGGAACTGGTTCTCTTGCTTCAGCGGAACGTAAACGGGTTTGGCGCCCCGGCGGAGGATGTTCGGCTCGAACGTCGGGAACGCCGGCTGGAACACCAGCACCGCGTCGCCCGGTTCGAGAAACGCTTCACAGAAGTACGTCTCGAACACCTTCGCGCCGGGGCCGATGACGACGTTGTCCGCGGTCGCCGGGATGCCGAACTCCTTCTTCACCGTTGCGGCAATCGTTTCGCGGAACTCGGGCAACCCGGCCGACGGGCAGTACCGGGTGAGCCCCGCGTCAATGGCTGCGTGCGCCGCTTTGATGGCGCTGGCGGTGGTCGCGAACGGCGAGTCGCCGATTTGAAGGGCGATCACGTCCTTGCCTTGCGCCATCAGCTTGCGCGCGACCGCGAGAACATCAAACGCGGTTTCGGTGGTCAGCCCGTTGGCGAACGCCGAGAGACTGGGTACGGTAGTGGTCATTCTGGGTGTAGCTCAAGTGAGGCGACCGGGCAACTTGTACGAGGAGATGGAGTCATCAAACAGACACCGGTTGCGTGTGGCCAGAAAACTCGCGCCTCGATCGGTATGTGGGCTTACGTTGTGGGAGCCGCTCAACACCCAAAGCGGGGTGCCCGACACGCGACAGGCCGACATGTGAAGAATGAAAGAATCGGCAAGAAGGGAAAACGGAAGGATAACAGTAGAACGGCGAGTGGAATCAAGCCCCCGCACGACAGCAGCAGTGACACCCAGGGGCGCGATCAGCCAGCGCGGCACACATTGAAAACCGCGCTGGTCCTCACGGCTTCTTTTTCTTGGCTCGTTCCAACAACGAATCGTAGCGCTGTTTTGTGGCGCGATCGAGGTTGTCCCGGAACTTGTTGAGGTCGTCCTTTGCGGACGCCAGCTCCGCACGCAAGATTTCCGTCCGGTGTTCCAGTGCTTGTAATTCGAGGGCGACCAACTCTTTCGCAAGTACCTGAAGCTGTTCCTCAACCGTCTTGCGTCCGTCGTCTTTCAGAGCCGTATGCCTGGCAACGAGGACCAGCGCTTTGTTCTCCGCCTTCCACATCTTGAGTTCCAGTTCGTACCGCTTTGGATCGTCGTCCTGAATGTCCGCGAGCAGCTCCGTCACCTGGAACGTTTCGCGGATCTGGAGCTCGTAGGCGGGGCGAGCGGCTTTCTTCAGGTCTTCGAGGAGCGGGAGCAGGTCGGGATAGTGTTTCCGAACGAAGTAGAGGGCCGCGGCTTCGCGCTCCTCGGTGAACCGCGGGAGCGGTTCGCCCGCGGGTGCGGTGCCCGGAAGCAGTGCGAGTGCAGCAACCACAACGGCACGAATGAAGACCGTTCGAGACATGGCGATCCCTTTGCACACCGGGCCTGGCAGCGCGTTCGGGATGTGGGACGAGAGCAACAGAACTCTACCTGACCTCACG
>DASWYH010000663.1:0-3100 GCA_036405095.1 Gemmata sp.
ACGACCGCACAAAGTCCTACAGTGACGCGACCATCGGGGCCGACGGGGTGACATCGAACAAGACCCTCACCAGCAACCCGATCCCGACCTACCTCTGCCCGTCGATGCCGGTCCCGCAGAACGCCGGGTACAACTCGTTCAGCAGCTACGTCGCGAGCCGGGGGAACTTCAGCTACATGACCGACGGCTCGGGGGCGGTCATCGTGACCGGAACCGGTACGAAGCAGCGCTGGACCGAGGACGACGGCATGTTCGTGTCCGCGTTCGTCCCCCCGCCGGCGACCAACACGACGGCCGCCGGCACCCTGCGCTACTTGACGTTTAGCAGCGTGACCGACGGGCTGTCGAACACCTTCCTGGTCGGCGAAAAGCACTACACCGTCGAAGGGAGCACCTGGGTCAGCGGCACGAACATTCACACCGGAGCCACGTTGGCCGGCACGTACACCGGGAACACGAACTACGTCTTCCCGCACCCCGGGGCGGATGCGAACGAGGGCGTCACGCACACGAAGATGAACTTCAAGACGCTGGTGTCCACCGGGGCCACGCTGAACGTGAAGGCCGGCACCGTGACCTGTACGGCGGCCGACGCCTCGGCGCTGAACACCAACGCGGACAATGCGTGGTACAAGAACACCGCGCTCGGCGGGTTCCGCAGCACCCACCCGGGCGGGTGCAACTTCGTGTTCGGGGACGGCTCGGTGAAGTTCGTTCGGGACAGCGTTTCGGTGGCCACCTACCGAGCCCTCGGCAGCCGGGCCGGCGGCGAAGTGATCGGTAACGACTACTAACTCCCAACGAGCATAAATAATGAGCGTTGCCGAACCGACCGCGCCCGAATCGGTGGGCGAACCCGAAGCGCCCGCGCCGCTCGTGAAGCGCCGACCGCTCCGCAAGCGGGTGATGCACGTGGTCCGCCGGGGGCACCTGTACTTCGGGCTGTTCCTGCTGCCGTGGGCCGTGCTGTACGGCGTCACCGCGTTCCTGTTCAACCACCCGACCGCGTTCAGCGATCAGGTCACCACCTCGTTCGGCGCGTCCGAACTTCGGGGGACACCGATGGAGGCGCCGCCGAAGCCCGCAGAAGTCGCGGGGCAGGTGGTCACGGCCCTGAACGAGCGCTCGAAGGGCGAGCACTCCTACGCGCTCGTGGAGCCGGAGAAGGCGAAGTACACGCGCGACTTCGCGTTCGCCACGGCCAAGGCCGACGGGCAAGACGTGAGCCTCCTGTTCGACGTGAACGGCGCGGGTGGCACGGTGCGGACGAAGGCCGCCGCCCCGCCCGCAAAGGTCGAGGAGAAGGCGCCGTTCGCGATCTCCGGTACGAAGGGCGGAGCCCTCAAGGGCGGGGGCGGAAAGGGCGGCGGTGGCGGCGGCGGGAAGGGCGGGCGCGGCGACCGGGGCGCCCCGCGGGGGAACGTCGGGGCGAGCGGTCCGGACCCGCTGCCCCTCGACGCCCCGCTCCACGAGCGCGTGAAGGCCGCCGCGCCCACGGTGCTCGAACGCACCGGCTTCCCGGCGGGCGAGGTCACCGTTACGAGCGTGCCCGATCTGGCGTTCCGCATGTCCGACGGGGCGAAAGTGTGGACCGTGACGTACAACGCGCAAACGGGCGCCGTGAACGGCAGCCCGGTTGAATCGGCACCGCCGCCGGAAGAACTGTCCACGCGCCGGTTCCTCACGCGGCTCCACCTGGCGCACGGGTTCCCGGGCAGCACGAACGCGAAATGGTTCTGGGCCGTGGTCGTGGACGCGATGGCGTTCGTGATGGTGTTCTGGGGCGTGTCCGGCGTGTTCATGTGGTGGCAAATCAAGGCCACGCGGGCGCTCGGGCTCGCGGTGCTGCTGCTCAGCATCTGCGCCGCGACCGCACTCGGGTTCGGGATGCACGACCTGCTAACCACGCGCTAACGTTCGGCTCGCTCGTGCCTCGCTTCAAGGAGCACCCACATGCGGATCGTATTCACGTTCGCACTTGCACTGGTTCCCGTTGGCGTCTCGGCCGCGGACTCGTGGCCCGGGTTCCGCGGGACCGGTGATTCCGTTGCGAAGGGCACCTACCCGACCAAGTGGGCGCCCAAAGAGGGCATCGCCTGGGCGATCGATTTGCCGGGCTACGGACAGTCCGCACCGGTCGTGTGGAACGGCACCGTGTACCTGACCGCGGTCGAGGGCAACCAGCGCGAGAAGGGCTTCGTGGTCGCGCTCGACGCGAAGACGGGTAAGGAGAAGTGGCGCCACACGTTCGAGCCGACCCAGAAGGCGAAATGGGGCTACACGATCAGCCGCGCGGCCCCGACCCCGTGTGCGGATGCGGACGGGGTGTACGGCTTCTTCGAGGGCGGCAACCTGGTCGCCCTGACGCACGCGGGCAAGGTGCGGTGGGAGCGGTCGCTGGCGAAGGAGTACGGCGAGTTCCAGGGCGGGCACGGGATCGGCAGCTCCCCGGCCCAGACCGCCGACGCGCTGTTCGTGCTGATCGACCACCGGGGGCCGTCGTACCTGCTCGCGGTCGATAAGGCGACCGGGAAAAACAAATGGAAGACCGAGCGCGAGCAGAAGGGCGGGTGGGCCTCGCCCGTGATCGCGATGCGCGGCGGCAAGCCGGAGGTGATCGCCAGCAGCGCGGGCACCGTGATCGGGTACGCGGCCGACACGGGGAAGGAGCTTTGGAAGCTCGACAACGTGGTCGGGAACACGATCCCGTCCGCTTCGGTGGCGGGCGACCGGGTGCTGTTCGGGGGCGGGGCGAGCCGCTCGAAAGAGGCCCTGCCCACTGGCGCGAAGAGCAACGGGTGCCTGAAGCTCGTTGCGAAGGACGGGAAGCCCGGGTTCGAGACCGCGTGGGCCGCGAAGCCGGGCATCTCGAACTACGCCACCCCGCTCGGCTATGAGGGCGTTGCCTACTTCGTCAACCAGGTGGGCGTGGTGTACGCGCACGACCTCGTGAGCGGCAAGGAGCTGTTCTCCGAGCGCATCGACGGCGCGTGCTGGGCGTCCCCCGTGGGCGCCGGCGGGCACGTGTACTTCTTCGGCAAGGACGGCACGACCAGCGTGCTGAAGGCGGGCAAGGAGTTCGACCTGATCGCGTCGAACA
>DASWYH010000664.1:0-2432 GCA_036405095.1 Gemmata sp.
GATAACCGTTTTAAACCGCTGCGAGTTACTTCGAGAATTTCGCGAACCCGCCCGGCCCTTCTTTGAACGGCTTCAGTTGTGCGCCCTCGAGCGTGAACACCGGCTCATCTCGTGGCATCCAGCTCGACGAGCCGAAGTACGTCGCGCCATTGTCGGGCGAGGCCCCGATGTTCAACGACACGATACCGCCGGGCCAGTGGAGCGTGACCTGAAGCGCCTGCTTCGGGTCGGCGAACCCGTGCTTCGCGTCGAACCCGCCTTTTTCAAACGTTTTCACCCGCTCGTGGGTCAGGACGTCGAGGAACGTGTTCAGTTTGACCGGATCGACCGCGTACCCCGGCGGGGCCTTGGTCGCCACCCAGGCGCCTTCTTTGTTCTTCTCGAAGGCCAGTTCGGTCACGTACCCGGCGGTGCCCCAGCCGCGCAGTTCCACTTTGTTTACGGCCGGAGCGGGCACCCCGCGGAACACCACCCGGTCCCGCAGGTCCGGGGCGGCGAACCGCTCGAAGACGCGGCGCTGCAACGTGAACACCCCGGGGCGCCCCACGACGCGCGCGTACACCTTGTCCGGGTCGCTCGGGTAATCGGCCCCGAACTCGAACCCCACCTGTTTCGGTTCCGTCCCCGGCGGCAGGTCCGCGACCACTTTCAGCCGCGCGGGCGCCAGCCCGTACCCCTTCAGCTGCTCCGGTTTCGGGTCTTCGTTGATGAACTGGCCGAAGGCCGCGTTCGCGTTCGCCAGCGTGTAGATGAGCTGGTTGCGCACCGTTTCCCCGTCCGCGATCTGACCCTTGCGCGGGTCCGACGGAGCGAACCGCCACAGCGGCTCCTTCGTGGCCGCGGCCGGCTTCTCGTCGCGCACGAGCGCGTAGTTGTTGACACCGGTCACGGTGACGCGGTCCGTGTCGGAGAACGACGGCAGCGACGGGTCACGCAGGTCGAGCCGCGATTTGGTGACGCTCGCGAGCACCTCCACCGTCCCGACCCCGGCGCCCACTTTGATTTGCGTGGGCAGCGCGAACTCGCTCGGTGGCTGTCCGGGGAGCGTGCGGCGCACGTACACCACATCCCCGGCGCGGTTCCCGAACTCCAGCTTGATCGGTTCGGGCTTCCCCTTCGGCGCCGGCTCGGCGTTGCCGCTCGGCGGGAGGAACGCATCGACCCACACGGACACGGTCGCCGCGATCGCGGAGAAGTGCGCCGGGTTGGGCGCGGGGAAGTCCTTGATGGTGCGGGGCGCCAGCACCACATCGAGGAGCTTCTCGACGGCCGCGAAGTGGGCCGGGTGCGGGTCGTTCGGGCCGCCGTACAGCTGCCACGCCGAGCCCCGGCGGAGCTTCACCAGCGGTTGCCCCGGGAGCGCGATGTCGATGCCGTCCACCTTCGTGCGGTCCGCGCGGACCAGGGTGCGGTCCCGCAGCGGCGACGGGTCGGCGATGACGCTGGTCAGCCCGGACAGGTCGCCGGCGGTCGCGTGGATCACCCCGGGCTGGCCCTCCACGCGGAGGTAGACCTTCCCGCCGGCCGCCGGGGCCGCATCGCGCTTGCCGAAGTACACCGTCGCGCTCTGGTTGTCGCGGGTCTTCAACTCGACCTTCACGAGGTCCGGGTTGTCCGCGTTCAGCCCGTACTCTTTCAGGTCTTTGGGGGTGTCGATGAAGTCGGCCGGGTTCGTCACGGTCACGCTGGTCAGCGCGCCCAGGAGGCGCCGGACGCCGGTGAACGTCCCGGGCGCGGCCGACGGGACATCGCCCTCAACATCGGCGTCGCCCCAGTTCGCGGGGCTGTCGAACTTCCAGGCCCCGCTGGCGGTGTGGGTGAGGGCCAGGGTGTGCTTTTTGTTCGGCAGCTCGAGCCGCACCGCGGTCACGTCTTCGCCCACGGCGCGGGCGTCGGACGGGAAGATGCTCGACGTGCGGTAGTCCGCGGTCCACTTGGCGAGCGCCCCGGCGCTCCCGTCCTTCGTTTCGCGGAACATCGCGGCGAGGTCGCTGCGGCGCACCGCCATCGGGCGCTTGGGCTGGCTGGAGGTGGTCACGAACACGACGCCCTTGTCGCCGAGCGTCACGTCGCCGAGGTTGATGGTCGAGGACTTGTCGCCGGAGCGGAGCGTGACCTTCAGCCCGGCGGGATCGAGCCCGTGAACGGCCGGGTTGCTGGTGATCCCGGTGTACGGGATCGGTTTGGCCGCCATCAGCGCGTTAACGGTCGCGAGCACCCGGGACGCGTCCGCGCCCGCGGTGATCGGCTTCTGGATCTGCCACGTGTTGCGGTCCTTGTCGGTGCGCACGATGAGCAGCGTGCCCGCGTCGGGGCGCTCGAACTCGATCGCGTCCACGTCCTTGCCCTCGCGCCCGGCGAGCGCGAGTTCCGTCGCGAGGACATCGGTCGGAACCTTCTTGTCGGCGGTGAGCGACAGGACGAGCAGGATC
>DASWYH010000665.1:0-2134 GCA_036405095.1 Gemmata sp.
AGGAGCTGATGAAGCTCCTCCCGACGACGAACAAGTCCGAGCTGCCGCGCAACAAGGAGTGAGGTCGGGCTGCTGCGGAAGTTTGCTCGACGCTTCCGCGAGTGCTCGATGATGTCGCGCCGGTTGTGGCTGCCGCGCCACGCCGGCGTCTCATTTCGGAGCGGGGCCAAGGCGGCGGAAGAGCGAGTTCGCCCGTATCGATCGGCAATTCTGGAAGATCAATTCGCCTTAAATTGAATTGCTGGAACAGGTTAGCGGCCGGAGAGGTGGGATCAGTTTCCGGAGCCATCTCTGGCTGCCTGGGGCAGTTATCCGGGTTGTGATGGCGCGTTTCGGTGGTAGCGACGCACCAGCGAACGGGCCGCAACTGGGTAGTCGGGATACCAGCGAATGCCCTATCACCCCTCCCGCCGGATGTCGCTCGGTCCACAAGTGTAACCCCTCACCTTGTCCCACAAGTTGGGCTTGACACGTGACACGAGTACGATTGTGCTGTCCTCCCCCCTACGGAGGCGTGCCCCATGAGTGCCCACGCGGTTGCCCCGAGCTTCGGCCAGATCCACTTCTCGGGCCTCGACTTAGGTGACGCTCGGGTGAACCGGCGGATCGTCGATCTGGCCGACATGCTGGTGGGTGCCGGTGCCGCGCCGGGGGCGGCCACGTTCGCGTCCCCGGCGGACTACCGCGCGTTCCAGCGGATCGTGAACCGGCCCCAGGCCACGCACCCGTCGGTTCGGGCCACGCACACTCGCGTCACCCTGGACCGCATGGCCCGGTGTGAGGACGTGGTGCTGGTGCTGCACGACACCACCGAGCTGGACTACTCGGGGCGCCGGGTGCCCGGGCTGGGCCCCATCGGCAACGGCTGGGGGCGCGGGTGGGAGTGCCACAACGCGCTGGCGGTGGTGGCCCGCACCGGGGCCGTTGTGGGGCTCGCCAACCAGATCCTGCACCGGCGCGTCGGGCCCGCGGTGACGGCCGCCGAGGGCATGGCCGGGAGGCGCGACCGGGCGGACCGGGAGAGCCGGCTGTGGGGCCGGGGGGTGGACGCGGTCGGGGACACCCCGCCGGGCCGCACCTGGGTGCACGTGTGCGACCGGGGGGCCGACACGTTCGAGTTCCTTCAGCACCTGGTGGGGGCGAACCGGTCGTTCGTGATCCGGTCCAAGTCGAACCGCCGGGTGCACGGGTCGGAGGCGAAGCTGCACGACCGGATGCGGGGGCTGGACGCGCGGGCCGGTTGGTGGGGCCAGGCGCGTGCCGGGTCGGGCCGGTCCCGGGCGGTGAAGCTGCAGGGGAGCTGGGCGACGGTCACGCTCCCGGCCCCGCGGGGCCGGGGCGCGGTGACGGTGCAGGTGATCCGGGTGTGGGAGGTGGAGGTGCCGGCCGGGGAAACGGGTGTCGAGTGGTTCCTGCTGACGGACCGGTCGGTGGGGGACGTGGCGGGCATGCGGGAGCTGGTCGGGTACTACCAGCGACGCCCGATCATCGAGGAGTACCACAAGGTGCTCAAGACCGGGTGCGGGGTGGAGAACCTTCAGCACCGCACCCGGGCGGTGCTGGGGGCCGCGGTGGGGATCACGTCGGTGCTGGCGGTGGCGCTGCTGGAGCTGCGGGACCTGGCCCGGGACCCGGAACGTCAGGACGCCCCGGCCGTGACCGCGGTCGGGGCGCGCGCGGTGCGGGTGCTGAGCACCTGGCGGTTCGGGGCCGCGCACCCGAACTGGCGGGTGCGGGAGTTCGTGTGGGCGTTGGGGCGCCTGGGCGGGCACATGAACCGACCCAGCGACGGCGCCCCCGGATGGCAGACCCTCTGGCGCGGCATTCAGAAGCTACGGCCCATGATCGCATACGACATCAAATCAACCCCAACTTGTGGGACAAGTTGAGGTGTAACCCCCGTTACAGGGCGCCTGGCAAGGGGCACCGGGCCGGGCGCGGCGCGCACGGTCCCCGTACTAACCTGATGGCAGCGCCACGGCTCGGGGCGTTACTCGTCGGCGGCCGCCTGGGCGAGCCGCGCCCGGAGCGTTTTGGGATCGAGGCCCAGCAGCCGGGCCGCGGCGGCCTGGTTCCGCCGGCACCGGGCCAGCGTCAGCTCCACGAGCGTCGGCTCGATCTCGCCGCGCAGGTC
>DASWYH010000666.1:0-5061 GCA_036405095.1 Gemmata sp.
AGGGTGTGGAGCGTGTGGAACGCCCGCTGCAACCGCTCGGCGACCGGCAGCGCGTGCCACTGGTGGATCGTATCGGCGAGGGTGCCCCCTTCGACGAACTCGTACATGAGCCAGGGCGTTTCGCCGTCGAGGTTGCACTCCAGAAGGGGGACGATGTTCGGGTGGCCGCCGGTGTGCTTCATCACCCGCACGACCACCTTTTTCTCGTGGATCACGAGCCGGTGCCGGGCGACCGGGTCGGTGCAGAACTTGACGGCCCGGCGGTCGTCCTTCCACTCGTGCCGGGTGAGCCACACCTCACCGAACCCACCGCTCCCGAGCTTGCGTTCCAGTACCCAGCTCGACAGGCCGGGGACCGTGTCGCCGGGGCGGAACCGCGGTTCGCCGGCCGCGAGCTGGCGGCGCACCTCGTCGGTGTCCATTTTGCCGGTCGGAGCCACGGTGGTCAAAGGGTTCTGGGCTTCGCTCATGAGTCCGCACCGTTTGAGGTAACCCCAGCATACAGGCTCCAGGCGTGATTGGGAACCTCAGACATGAACCCGCTGACCTCGCGCGAGTGGGAGAAAGCACCAGTCGCATAGGGCTCCCGCCTATGTGCGACGGCGATCCCTCCGGGATGCCAAAACCCGAGCCCTGTGCTTCTGGTCTTCGCACCCCGGAGGGGTCGCCGGGCGTAGCACATGGGCGGGAGCCCTGTGCGCCGAAGGCGGCGCGGACCACGGCACCGGGAGTCACCCCAACTGCGTAACTCCGAAGTTACTGAAGTCCAGGGAGGCAGAGACGAAACCCGATGTTCCAGTTGAGGTTGGCGGATTCACTCCTGTCACGGAGGGCGGAGCGGCAGCTGAGGCCGAGGCTGCCCCACGAGCCGCCGCGCAAGGTGTGAATATTTGTTTTATCGTACTCATTTTCACACCATTCCCACACATTGCCGTGCATGTGCCTCAGCCCCCACGGGTGCTTGGGATATTTCCCCTCGCCCGTAAAATCCACCGGGCACGGGCGCCCCAAATATTTCCCTTTCGTGCTCGTTCCGTAAGGGTAGTTCCCGTCGATATTTGCCTCCGTGCCGTTGAGTGCTGAGCCCCAGTAAAACGGGCGCGCGTTACTCAACCCGCCACGACACGCATACTCCCACATATCTTCGTGAGGCAATGCAAAGGCCGCACGAGCACCGAACACGCGCTCCACACCGCCCACGGCGTTCAACTTCTCCAGGAACCCGCCCGGCTGGCAAATCATATCCCACGACACGTTTTCGACTGGGAAACGCGACGTGTCGAGCCCCCGCACCTTGGCGGCGCCTTCGCCCGCGGTGCAGAAGTAGCTCGGGTTCGTGCCCATCAGCGTCTGCCACTCGGCTTGCGTCACGGTGTACTTCCCGAGCCAGAAACCGGCCGTCCGGAACTGGGCGCGCGTTTCTTCATTTTCGTCACTGTCTCGGTCTTTCTCCGTTTTGGGCGAACCGAGCTGGCACTCACCTTTCGGAATCCAGCAGAACGCCATCTTCAGCGCGCCGGGAAGCGGGAACTCGACCTCCTCACCTCCCGCGCGCTCACGTTGAACCGTGAGCGTTGGTGTAGGCGCGGGGGGCGGGGAGGGTAGAACCGTTGGCGGCACCACGACTGGGGGTGGAACCACCGCCGCGGGGCGCAAGTAATCCGCGATGGCAGCAGCGAACGCTTTTGCAGACTCGTAGCGGTCGGCGGATCGCTTTTCGAGCGCTTTCAGGCACACACCGTCAAGGCGCGGGCTGATCGCGCTGCGCGCCTCAGACGGCTTGCGCGCCGCCGTGGTGCAGTGGTGGAACATCAACTCGTACTGGTTCCCGGCGAACGGCGGCGCCCCGGTGAGCAACCGGGACAGGATGACCCCGAGGCTGTACACATCGGTGCGCGGGGACACATCGCCGAACGACCCGCCCGGTCCCCACTGTTCCGGGGCCATGTACATCGGCGTGCCCTTCACGCCGCCGGTCGTCGCGGTGGCGCTTTCGAGCCACCGGGCGATGCCGAAGTCGGTGAGGAGCAGTTGATCGGAGTTCGCGTCGTACAGGATGTTCGCGGGCTTCAGGTCGCGGTGAATGACCCCGCGCGCGTGGGCCGCTTCCAACCCGCGGGCGATCTGCCCCACGAACTTGAGTGCCTCGTTCACCGTCAGGGGGCTTGTGATGCGGTCATCGAGGGTGCCGCCGGGAATGAACCGCATCACGATGAACGGCAGGTCGTTGAGCGTGCCGACATCGTACACGGGGCAGATGTTCTCGTGGTGCAGGTCCGCGATGACCCGCGCTTCCTTGAGGAATGCCCGGCGCGAGTCCGGGGGCAGAATCGGCGTCTTGATCGCGACGTATCGTTCGATCTCGGGATCGAACCCGAGGTACACCCGCCCGAACGTGCCGCCCCCGAGGACGCGCAGCACCTCGTACCGACCGATGTGCGCGGGCGTCCCTGGCGGGAGCGGTCGGCGGTGTGCCCGGTGTGGGTCGGGTGGTTGCGGGAGCGTTTCGTCACTCATAGGCGGATACACCGGTGAGGATGCCCGCAGGATATCCGCAATTCGGGGCCAATTGAAGCCTGCCCCTTGTGTTACGGCCCGGTCGGTGGCTTTTTCGGAACCGACAAGAGTTGGGAGCGTCGGCGGCACATGGGCGGATGCCCCGGGCCGCCGAACTGAAACGCGCTACTCCTTTCGGTCGCGCTCTTCGAGCTTCCCCGAGTGCTGGATCGCACGGAACAGGCGGTAGCCGAGCACCGCGCTCACGAAACACCCCAGCAGCCCGAAGGCCGATACGCCGAACACCAGCGGCTCGGCCCTGAACGCCCACAGCATCGCCGAACCCACGAACAGCGAACTCACCATCAGCCCGAACACGAGCCGGTTCACGGACGGCTCCAGGTGCCGGTGGCTCAGCTCGATCCCCATTTCGCGCCGCTGGAGCAGCCGCATGACGCCCTGCACCTGGCGGGGCAGGGTGCGAATCAACTCGTCCCACTCGCTCACCGCCCCCACGAGCCGCCGGAGCAGCCGCCGGGGCGACAGCTTCTTCATCACGCTCGCCTTCTTGTACGGTTCCAGAAGCTCCACGAGGTTGAAGTTCGGGGCCAGCATCCGCCCCGTCCCTTCCAGCATCACCAGCACGCGAAGCAAAAGCGCGAGGGGCGCCGGGAGCATCACCTGGTAGCGCCGGATCGCGTCCGTGAGTTCGTTCAGCGCCGTTCCCAGCTCGAACTGATCCAGCGGCATCCCGTGGTAGAACGCGAGCTGGTCTGCGACCTCACTCTCCAGCGCCGCGGCGTCGAACGCGGGCGGCACGTCGCCCACCTGCCCGATGAGTTCGGCGAGGGTCGCGGAGTCCTTCATCAGCACCGCGCCGATGCCCCGGTCGATGACGCCCCGCATCCGGTCGTCGAGGCGGCCCACCATGCCCACGTCGATCAGCCCGATCGCGCCCGCGGGGCACGCTGCGGACGGGGGCAGGTAGATCAGGTTGCCGGGGTGCGGGTCCGCGTGGAACAGCCCGTCGCGGAAGATCATGTCGAGGAACGCTTTCGCGCCTCCCCGCGCGAGCGCGTCGAAGTCGCCGCCCGCGGCCCGCATCTCGTCCGGCCGGTTGAACGGGATGCCCTCGAACAGCTCCATCGTGAGCACCTTCGCGCTCGCCAGCTCGGGGTGCGGCTCCGGGAACCGCACGCCCGGGTCGCTCGCGAACGCCTGCCGGAAGAGCTGGAGGTGCCGCAGCTCGCGCCGGAAGTTGAGCTCGCGCGTCAGCGCCCGCTCGAACTCCGCGACCACCGCGGCCGGCCGGTACGCCTTGAACTCGGGCAGGTACTCCTCGGCGAGCTGCGCGAGCTCCGACAGGATGGCGAGGTCGTCCCCGACCTTGCGCGTGATGTCCGGGTGCTGCACCTTGACCGCCACCCGGCGCCCGTCGCGCAGCGTGGCGCGGTGAACCTGGCCGATGCTCGCGGAGGCGAGCGGCTCGGGCTCGAACGCCGCGAACAGCTCCTCAAGGGGCCTCTTGAGTTCGCTCTCGATCGTCCGCCGGGTGACCTCGAACGGGTCGCCCGGGACGTGGGACTGCAGCTTCGCGAGTTCGTCCCCGAGGGCCGGGCCGATCAGGTCGCGGCGGGTGCTGAGCACCTGGCCGAACTTGATGAACGTGGTACCGAGCTCGGTGAGCACGAGCCGGATCCGCACCTCGCGCGAGCTGGTGGCGAGGCGGCTCAGCTCGGTGCCGGCGGTCCAGCGCCGCACGAACTGGTAGTCCAGCCGCGCGAGCGCGCCGGCGAACCCGTACTTGGCGAGCACGCGGGCGATCTCGGCGAGCCGCGTGGCGCTGCGCGCGAGCTGCGGGATGTCGGTCAGGTTCATCACGTGGGCTTTCGAGGTGGTTACCCCAACCGGTCGAGGTCGCGCAGCCGCCGGTCCGCGTCGAACGTGGGCGGCGGGAGCGCTTCGGCCAGCGCGAGCGCGTCCGCGGCGCTCAGCCCCGTTTTCGCGGTCGCTTCGGCGCGGAACACCGGGAGCTTCTTTTGCGTCGCGATGATCTCGCGCCGGGTCCGCCCGCGCGGCGCGTCGGGCCACTTGCCCTCGCGTTCCGCGAACTCGAAGAACACGGGGACGACGGCCCGGATGTACTTCCAGTAGCCCGGGTTGTCGGTCTGGATCACGAACCGCCCGCCGGGCACGAGCGCCCGGTGAACCGTGGCGAGGAACGCGGGCGTGACCAGCCGCAGGTGGACCTTCGCCGGGTCGTAGTACGGCTGCGGGTGGTAACAGTGGACCTCGGCGACCGAACCCGGCGCGACGTGCTCGGCGAGCAGCTCCCGCCCGCCCAGCACCGCGAACCGCAGGTTCCGGAGCCCGCGCTGGTTCCCGCGCTTGCGCGCGTACCGTATCACGACGGGCAGGGTGTCCACCCCGAGGTGGTCGTGGTCCGGGCGCGCGAGGGCCGACCCGATGAGGTAGCGCCCGTTCCCGCAGCCGAGGTCCAATACGACGGGGGCCGCGCGGCCGAACAGCTCGGCCCAGTTCAGGTGCCCGGGGGGCACCGCCTTG
>DASWYH010000667.1:0-6433 GCA_036405095.1 Gemmata sp.
TACCGGGTGCGGATCAGGGTCTTCCCGCTGTCCGCGTGGCGGGCGTGCAGCTCCTCGATCGGCGCGCTGTGCTCAAGAACCGCATCGAGCGCGCCGAGGTGCTTGAGAACCGCTTGCCCGGAGCACTGGAGGAGGACGCCCGCGCCGATCGGCTCGACCGCCGGGGCGCGTTCGAGCAGCGTGACCCGGTGCCCGCCCCGCGCGAGCAGATAGGAGGTGGTCGCCCCGGCGACCCCGAACCCGACGACCCCGACCCGGAACGAGCGTGACATTCGGGCGACCCCGCGGACCACGGGCGCCGGGATGAAGCGCCCCTCCGGGGTACACTAGAAGTTCGGGGCGGCGTTTCCGCCGGGAACCCGATCAGGCAGCGGCGGCGGTCAGCTTCAGCATGGCGCGGGTCTCGCGCAGCGCGTCCACGACCGAGCGCGAGATCGCGTTGCGCACGGCCTTCGTCTTGTTCGCCCCAGCCACCGAGAGCAGCCCGATGAACCCCGGGCACTTCTCGGGCCGGTAGTTCCTCAACTTGCGCTCGCGCTGGACGTGGTTCGCGAGGTCGTCGGCCGCCGCGGTGAGCGAAACGAGCAGCGGGAAGTCGCGCTCGGCCTGTGGGAAGTGGTGGTTCAGGATCGCGTTCGTGACCGTCGCGGGGAGCTGGTTCGCGCGGGCGAACCGCACCCCCACCTCGCAGTGGTCGAACTTGATCGCTTCGCGCTCGCGGGCCAGGACGGAGCCGTCCTCCTGGAACGTGAGCGGGTCCAGCGACGCGAACGCGGCCGGCGCGCGGACGCACATGATGACCCGGCCGATGTCGTGCAACAGCCCGGCGGTGAACTCCTCGCCGCGGAACCCGAGGTCCCCGGCGGCGTTCAGCTTCGAGGCGATCGCCGCCGTGAACAGCGCGTGCCGGAGCAGGCCCTCGCACATGACGCCGACGTCCGGCGAGCTGTACTTGAACACCCCGCGCACGCCGACCGTCGCGATCACCTGCTGGCACCGGCGCATCCCGAGCCGCACGGTGGCCTGCTGCACGTTCTCGCTGGCCCGGCGCCCGCGGTTCGCGGCCGAGTTGGCGACCTTCAGCACCGCGACCGACAGCACCCCGTCGTGGCGGATCAGGTCGGCGAGGTCCGCGAGGGTGGCCTTCGGGTCGTTGGTCAGCGCCATCGCGCGCACGGTAATGGCGGACAGGGTCGGGAACGACTCGATGCGCCCGAGGTCTTTGATGAGGTTCGAGGAGGGCAGTTTGAGCGGCTGCTCACGACGGAACAGCCGGGTGAAGGCGGTGAAAAACATAATACGAACTCGCGCTCGGTGGCCGTTAAGCGGCGTGTACACTTCTCTTAGGACAGGAACAGACGTTCTGCCCGCTAATAGAAAACATCTGTCGGGGCGGAGAATTCGGCCCGCCGCGTGATTCCGGGGCACAAACCGATGAAAGTTGGCGGGATCGTGCTGTGCGGGGGCAAATCGTCGCGGATGGGGCGCCCGAAAGCGTGGCTCCCGTTCGGGTCCGAGTTCCTGCTCCAGCGCGTTGTTCGCGTGCTGCACGAAGTCACGGACCCGGTGATCGTCGTCGCCGCTCCCGGTCAGGAGGTGCCACCCCTTCCCGGGTATGCGCCGATCGTGCGCGACGCGATCGAAGGGCGGGGGCCGCTCGGCGGGTTGGCCGCGGGGCTGGCGGCGCTGGAAGGGAGGTGCGAAGCCGTGTACCTGTCCGCGTGCGACGCGCCGTTCCTGGAGCCGACGTTCGTGCGCCGGGTGGTCGGGCACTTGGGGGAACCTTTCCCCCCGCCCCCCTTCCTGAAGGGAGGGGGAGGAGGAGGCCTACCCCCCGGCCCCCTCCCTGAAGGGAGGGGGAGTTCGGCGCCTGCGCTCAGCCCATCGGGTTCGGGTCGCGGTTCTGCAAACTCTTCTCTCCCCCTCCCTTCAGGGAGGGGGCTGGGGGGTAGGTTGCCTTCCCCCCTTACAACAAGCAAATTTCCCGGGTGCGGGTCCGGGTGCGCCACACCGTTTTCGTGCAACTTGGCAACGAAGGCGCCCAGCTCGCGCGCGAGTTCGCGCCGCTCTGCGGGGACCAGGGCTTCTGCTTCGATGAACTCCGGGAACGCAACCGCGGGGCTGAGGTCGCGGGTGATGAGGTAACTTTGCCCCGGCCAGCGCGTGTCCGGGGTGCCCCACGCGAGCGGAACCGCGGCGCCGATCCCGAGCGCCCGGAGCCGGGCTGCGTTCTCGAACTCCAGTCGCGCTTTGGGAACGCGCAGAACCTCCCGCGCCCAGGCGCGGGAGCCGTTGATCCGGCAGTGCTTCACGTACACCACACCCGACGCGAGCCGCACGCGGTACACTGTGCGGTGCGGGCCGCTTTTGACCACCTCGGCCGAGCCGTTGGAGAGCCAGACATCGAACGCCGGTGCGGAACCGCCGAAAAGCGCCTCTCCCTCCGGGGAGAGGTGCCACACGCGGCCGTTCGCGCGCACGCTCGGACCCGCCGCACCCGCGACGAGCGAACCGAACTTGCGCAAAACGTCCGCGAGCATGTGCGTTCCTTAACCCGCTTTTCGTGCGGCGAGCCGTTCGAGGGATTCGATCCACAGCCGCGCGCCGGCTTTGACGCTGTAGCGCGCTTCCACCTCGCGCCGGGCCGTTTCGCCCAACCGTTTGCGCAGGGCGGCGTCGTGTGCGAGCGCGCGAACGGCGTTGACCCATTCCTCCGTGGTGCTCGCACAGAAGCCCGTTTCTCCCGCACGAACGAAACGGGCCTGCACGCCGACCGGGTTCGCCACCACCGGCAGCCCGGCGGCCTGGTACTGGAGCACCTTCAGCCCGCATTTACCGCGGCTCCACGGGTCGTCCGGAACCCACCCGATGCCGATATCCGCGCCGGCGATCTCGGCGGCCTCGGTCGCTTCGGACCAGGGGCACCGCTCGACGGGGAGGTTCGGGAACTCCGCAAACCGGTCGCAGATCAGTTTGAGGCGCGCATTGGGAACCGCCTTTCCGACGGCGCTGAGCGTGGGGGCGAACCGCTCCAACCCTTGCAACGTGCTGGACGACCCGACCCACACGAGCGCGGGACCGGGCGCGGTATGCGCCGCACTCGGGTACTTGGTCACGTCTACGCACGTCGGGATCACCGCGACGCGGTTCGCAGGAACGTACTTCTGCGCTTCGGCTGCGAGGAACTCGTTTCCCCCGACCACCAGATCGCACGCGCGAACCGTTGCGCGGAACCGGGCGGCGCGTTTCGGGTCGTCGAAGCCTTTGGCGGAATAGGAGTCGCGGAGGTACACGGCGTCGTCGAAGTCGAAGAGGAGCTTCTTCACGCGCCGGCGCAGAAGTGTGATTGCCCAACTCGGGAGCAGCTTGCGTTGAACGATAACGGCGTCATAAGAGGTGAGGTCGCGCCCGAGTTGGAAGCGGCCCAGGAGGGATTGCGGGAGCGGGCGGAAATCGAGCGCGTGCCCGGCCGCCGCAAGCGCGGGGCGGAACGCGCTGAGCCGGTAGCGGCAGCACACGTGTGATTCGGATTCGACCAGCGCGACCAACCGCACCGCGACCCTCCCTGGTCTGGTAGCAACTCGTGATTCGTGAGAGCGCCTCGGCCGTTGCGGCTCACCTTCTGCGCCGCGCCGCCAGGGCGCGGTCGATGTCGCGCTTGGCGTCTGCGGACTTCATGGACTCGCGCTTGTCGTGGGCCTGCTTGCCCTTTGCCACCGCGATTTCCACCTTCGCTTTGCCGTCTTTGAAGTACATGCGCAGGGGGACGAGCGTTAAGCCTTTCTCGTCGGCCTTCGCCGCGAATTTGTTGATCTCGCGCCGGTGCAGTAGCAGCTTCCGGGTGCGCTTGGGCTTGTGGTTCGCGCGGTTCCCGTACAGGTACTCGGGGATCTCGGCCCCGATGAGCCACACCTCATCGGCGTCGACGCGGGCGTATGCGTCTTCCAGGTTCGCGTGCCCGTCGCGGAGGCTCTTCACCTCGGTGCCGACCAAGACGATGCCGCACTCGATCCGCTCGCTGACCTCGTATTCGTGGAGCGCGCGCCGGTTCCGGCAGATGTTCACCGTCCCGTCGCCGGCTTCTTTCTTGTCTTTTTTCCCGGACTTTGCCATGATGTTTAGCTCCCGCGGTGCCGCTCCAACTGGCCCATTCTAGCACCACCGCGATTTTCTTCGTAGGTCGATTTCCGTGGCGCGGTTCGTTGTGCTCCTTCACGACTGGCCCACGCTTCACTGGGACTTCTTGGTTGAAGCGGGCGAAACGCTTCGCGCCTGGCGGCTGTTGAGCGAGCCGCGGACCGGGTGCGCCATTCCCGCCGAACCGAGCGCCCCGCACCGGTTACTTTACCTCGATTACGAAGGCCCCGTGTCAGCCGGGCGAGGGAGCGTTACTCGTTGGGATGCCGGCAGTTGTAATTGGTACACGGACGAACCCGAGCGGGTGGAGCTTGCCGTGAGAGGGGCGAAGCTCCGAGGCCGGGCGGCGATTCGGCGCGCGGGCGAAGGGTGGTGGTTCGGGCTCACGGGGCCGGGTTGATCCCGGCCGGCAGCGCCGGTGGCGCATCCAGAAACGATCGCCCCGCCACCGTGAGCTTCCCGTCTTTCACTTCGAGCGTCAGCACCTGCGATGTGGGACGAGGCTGCTTCGCGAAGAACTTGAACAGCCCCACCGGGTTGCTCTTGTTGCGGTACCACGTCACTTCCATGCTGGACTCGCGCGCCACGTCGCCGATCTTGTCCAAAATGGATTGGGAGCCGAACGGCAGCGCGCCCGCTTTCAAGTTGCAAACCTCAACGGCCGCAACGTTTATCTGGTCCGCGACGAGCCAGATCTTGAGTTCCATCCAGACGATGCTGCTCCAGAACCCTTCGCGATAACGCACCCCGAGTTTGAGGCGGTCCCCGTCGATTGCGATCCGGGGCGAGTGAAAGCCCTTCGGCAGGAGTTCGCACAGCCCGTCTTTCGGTCCCATATTCTCGGCGAAAAAGCAGTTCAATTCGTCCGCGGTGAACGTGTCGCCCCACTCCTCTTTTGCCCGGATGTCGTTTTGAAATTCGAGAACGCGGGTGAGGAGCTTCGCGGACTGCTGGTGCGAGTCCCAATCGGGCGGGCGGTTCGTGGTATCGCGGTAGAACTCCGGTTCGTGCTTCGCGGTAAAAACGATCGCGCCAGCGGCCAGACCCGTGAACGCGGCCAGAATCGCGAGCGCCAGAAACATCGGACGACGACGCCGCATCGCATAACCCTCCGCGCGTGAGATAGCCGCCCAATGGGAACCGGTCAACACCGACCATCGGGCGCGGTTGCGCCGCGCCCGGCTCCCGCGAATCGTCGCAAAGGAAATGAAGAACTTGGCAAACGCCGATCCGCCGGGTTACGTTGGAGTGATGGAACTCGGTTCGCTCTCTTCGTTTGGGAGGTTCAGCATGACGCGCTTCCGGTGCTGCCGTGGGCTTGGTGCGATCGTGGTTGCCCTCGGGGCGCTGGCCACGGTGTACGCGGCCCCGCCCCAGCGGGTCGTGGAGCAGAGGGCCGAGAGCGACGTCAACGAGGCGCTCGCCGCTGCCGACCAGCAGGCGCGGTTCAACCGCGCGAGGGCGGTCGAAATCCTGAAAACCGCGAAGCAGAACCTTCAATTGGCATTGATTGGCGAAACGACGCGCACGCGGCTCACCAACACCATTGATGCGAAGTTGGCGGCGCTGGAGGGTCGGCCGGTCGTCAACCCGACGCCCGCTACGGGCGTGAAACTCGATCCGAAGGGGCCGGAAGCTATCGCCGCGCAAAAAGCCGCAGCCGAGAAAGCCGCAGCCGAGTTCAAGGACGTGGTCGCCGGCCTGAAGGTCGTGCAGCGGGCCGAGGACGCGGGCCGGACGGCCGAGGCGAACGCCGAAATTGCCCGCCTCACGAAACTGTACCCGACCAACCCCTCCGTGCAGGCGCTCGGGCAGGCCGGTAGCATGAAAACGCGGCTCGAAGACGCGATCGCGTTCCAATCGGAGATGCGCGACCGGTGGACGCAGGTTCAGAAGGGCATCATGATGTCGTCGCTGCCGGCAATCAAGGACGTAGAGTTCCCGGCGGACTGGAAAGAGAAGTCGAAGCGGCGCCTCCAACCCGTTGAGATGAGTGCGAAAGAGAAGAAGATCATCGAGGCACTGGACAAGCCGATCACCATTAACTTCCGCGAGCGCCCGTTCGAGGAAGCGTTGCAAGACCTCTCGAACAAAATGGACCAGCCGTTGTTGCTCGACAAGAAGTCGTTGATGGATTTGGAAGTCGACCTCAAGAAAGGGGCGAACCTGGAGGCGAACGGGCTGTCGGGGCGCACGGTGCTGCGGTCGGTGCTCGCGCCACAGGGCCTGACGTTCGTGGTGAAGGACGAGACGATCCAGATCGTGACCACGGAGCGCGCCCGCAACCTGCTGACGA
>DASWYH010000668.1:0-7824 GCA_036405095.1 Gemmata sp.
GAGGTCGTGCGGTTCGCCGTACCGGCTCTTCGCGTGCTTGAGAGCGACCACATCCGAATCGTCGCCCTCCCGCACCAGCAGAAAGGCGTCGTCGGCGCCGTACTCGAGTTCGCTCGACTCGCGGAAACTGGCGAGGTTCAACCCGTTGTAACCGCTCCGTCCCTTCTCATCCCGCTGCCGGCCGACCGCGGCCACCACGATCACCGCGACGCCGGCGTCCGCGAACCCGCGCACATACTCCATCACCGCGTCCACCGCGGCCTTGCGGTACGCGTGCTCGCCCGGCGGGGTGATCCGCTGGACGTAGTCGAGCACCACCACGTCGGCGCCGAACGCATCCGCCGAGCGCGCGATGTTGTCCAGCGTGAACGGCGGGCGGGCGAACGCCAGCCGCGGCGCGAACCCGGCGAGCGTGCGCAGCCCGACCGTCACCCGCTCGTGGTGCTCGGGCGCCAGCTTCCGGTGGCGGATCTCGTGTAGATCAATCCCCGACAACCGGGACATCTGGCGGTCGAGCAGCGCCGCCGGCGGCATCTCGACGTTCGCCACCAGCGCCTTCAGGGTGGGCGTCAGCCGCAAGGCGTCAACCACCAGTTGCATCACCAGAGCCGTTTTGCCGGCGCCGGGCGAGCCGCCGAACAAGGTCACCAACCCCGGCCCGATCTCGATACGGGTAAGCGCGTTGCCCGGTTCGGCGACCGGGTAAAGGGTGGGCGGCGTGCCGGCCAGGAGATCGCCCTTCCAGCCATCGAACAGTTGGTCCGCGGGGACGAACGCCGGCGTCATGCGGCACCTCCCCGGGCTTTCGCCTCAGTGTTCTCGATCCCGCAGTTGATCGTCCGCGCGACTTCGGACGGGGACATGCCCGAATCGAGCGCGGCCTCCGTGAGCAACGCGTGAACCAGTTCGCCCGGGGCGCCGTGCTCGCACAGGTCGCCGGCCGCGCGGAACAGCCGCGTGTGGCGCTCGCCCTCGGCGGCGCCAGAGGCGATGAACTCCAGCGTCGCGCGTTGGAGCCGCGAGCCTGCGGCGCTCTCGCGCCCGACGAGTGCGGCGTTCTGCTCCCGCCGTTCCGCTTCCGCCGCCGCCCACTCCGTCGCCAGGGTAGGCGGGCAAGCCGTCACATCGGGCACCTCGAACGCGAGCGGCGCGGCGGCCAGCTCGCGGATGCGGTCGATGGGCAAGCGCATCAACTCGTCGTAGGTCAGCCGCCGCTTGTGCAACCGGGTTTTCGGGTGCGCGCTGTTCGGCGCCCGGAAGAGCCGCACCTTGTCGTACACGCTGGCGTCGATCGGCACCCCGGCCTCGGCCGCCAGCCCTTCGGCCAACCGGCGGCAGACCGCGTTGAACGCCACCGACGCGGGCGGGTTGTGGACCAACGGAACGCCGATGTGGAACCCGCGCCGGCCGCTGAAAAAGTACAGCAGATCGTCGTCGCCGAACTGCGCGTACCAGAACAGCACGAAGCTCGCCAGCTTGCGCGTGTCCGCGAGCGCAACCGCCGGGTCGTCGCGGTCCACGTCCAGCCACAGGTACGGCGACCGGCACGGGCCGGTGAACCCTTTCGGGGTGCCGCGCTGGGCCAAATGGGTGCGGAAGTCGGCGCCGTAGGTGAACGCCGACAGGTAACATTCGCTCTCGGGTTGCGAGCGCGGGTCCGCGGCACAGTGAGCGGCGAAAGCGGCGGCGGCATCGACCAGCCGCCGCTCCTCATGGACCGGACCGACCACCCGGAAACCGAACGGGTAATCGGAGGTCACGACTGTTCACCCCCGTTCGCGTGATCCCCATCGTTCCCCTCGCGGGTGGGTTCGTCCGCGGGGGCGAAGGGATCGGCCGTCGGCTCCTGCACCCGGATCACCTCGAAGCTCTTGACCTCGTTCCGCTCGGTCCCGTCGTCCTGCTTGCGCGCCGTGACCGTCAGCTTGCACACCAACCGGTTCGCCGGGAACGGCTGGTGGAGCTTGAGCTTGCTGTCGATCCCGAGTTTGGCGAGGTCGCGCTTCGTGTACGGTAGCGCCGCCGCGGTCAGGTACTTCGTCATCCACAGCCGGCGCCCGGCACACGCGCCCTCGATCACCCGGAACTCGACGGTGTAGCCGTCGGTCCCGGTCCGGGCCTTGTCGAGCCGGCCGCCGACGGCCAGGGCGACGTACACGCCCTTCGGGAGCGCGCCGAAGTCGTCCGCCGCTTCGGTCGTGTCGAACCGGTCGAAGATGTCGTCGTTGTTCCCCCCGCTCGCACCGGGTAGAATTCCGGTGAGGGGTTTGCGCGGGCCGTTCATCTGCGAAAGCTCCTTGTCTCGCGTCGGCCGACGGGTTGCCGCCCGTCGGCCGACTCATTGGGTGGAAGGGATGTGGCGGACGCGCCGCCCGCCGCGTGAGGGGTTACGACCGGACCTTGCCGGCCAGCCAGTCGTTGACGATGCCCTTGTGGAACCGGACCAACCGGCCGAACCGGATCAGCCCGGGGATCTCGCGGGCGTCGATCATGCGGCGGATGTGGCGCTCGCTGCACTTCATGAGCGCGGCCAGGTCCGGCACGTCGTAGGTGCCGCTCTCCAGCGCCTGCTGCTTCTCGGTCGGGTCGGTGAGGGTTGCCATTGCTGGCTCCCGTGAGGAGTGAGCGGGCGATGTGCCCGCCGTTCACGGGTAGTAGACGCGATGGATTGGCTTGAAGTCCCGAGGTGCAGGTTTCCTGCCGGTCAGAAAACCCGCACCGGACGCCGTGCGCCGCGGGAACTCAGCGGAAGAAATGAGATGACAGTTTTCCGTCAGGAAACGTTTCCTGACGGGGTTTCCTGATCGGGGTTGTCAGTGATCCAGGCGAGCGCCTTTCGGAACAGGGGCTCACCGAGGACGACACGACCCTTCTGGCCGGGCGGCTGTACAAACACGTCTGGCAGCAGAGCGAAGCCGGCAACTTTGCGCGGGCGGTGGGCTCGCCGTGAACGTTGCTGGTGCTGCAATTCCCGGAAGGTTTGGTGCCCCACCGTGCTCCTGCGATTCCGTCACCATTTGCCCCAGACCGTTGAACGCGCGCTGCACCTGATTCATGATCGAGCCACCCGAGACCGCGTCGCAACTCGTGACCAGGTACGCAACGGCACCGACTCGGCACACGGGAGCCGGTTCGTCAAGCGGTGCTTGCCGTCGTCGCCTCGCGCCAGCAGCAGGGCCGCAACATCCTGGCCTTCCTCACCAACGCCATTCAAACCGCCCGAAACGGCACATCCGCGCCCTCACTCCTCCCGGCGCCCATCGCCACCCGTGAACGGATACCGAGATTCACGCTCGTGGTCAGCTGCTGAGGCGGTCGCCGTTACACGGTTTCGTCGTCGGAAATTCGAGAGCAAAATCCTGGGATCAGGTTCCTCCCCCCTGCTGTGGATCACTGACACCCACCTCTTCATGTACGAAGCCAATGCACCTGCGGTGAATCGAAAAAGCCCCCGGCCGGTGGCTTGGTGCTGCCTGCTCCGGGCGACTCGATCGAGGGGCGGACGGTGCGAATTAAGCGAATTAAGCCGTGGTTTACCGATGGGCCGGGAGAACAATGGTTGTAGCCGACAAGGAAGCCTAGTGGAAGACGGTGCAATCTACTATGACGAGGTTCACATCTTCTACAACATAAAATTCTGCGGCCTTAGCGGATGCGGTTCTGTAGCTGTAGTGGGCGGCTGTGCCGGCTGGTGCATGGAACGTGTAGCCCGTGCGCCTTTTCAACGACTCAATTGTGCTCCCCGAAGGAACGCGAGTGTTTTCTTGGCACGCGCTCGGCTTCCACTCCCGTGGCATAGTGAAAACAAAACTTGTGCAGTATGAGTCTTCAGACTCTGTTTTGATCAGAGTCGCGGATTTAATCGCCGGCTCGCTGATATCATCAGCGAGGCGTGATAAATCATAGTTCATTTTGTTGTTGGTTGTCCCGGAAAAACAGCCCAGCAGCATGGAAGCGCCGAAACTGAAGACGAATCGCATCAGCGAGGAAGCTCTGGTTCCGAGCCATTCGCGGTGAAACATGATTACCCCTTCGGGAACTGGCGATCATTACTGCGGTCACGATCCTCTCGCCTTGAATCGCCACGCCGATTATCATCCCGCCAGCTACTACCGGGATCAGGATAGACTACCGGGGCGCCAGCGCGGCCGACCCAAGTCACTGTTACGGTGAAGGAGCCGTTCATATCGAACTCTGCTCTGTTGAAACCCCTGGGGCGTTGTGGGCCTCTAACCGTGCATGAAGACCCGACACCCCATGACCAAGTCCCCGCGGGCGGTCGCCCGGGAGGCGTTGCGGCTCGCCCGGGAGGCCCTCCCGGCGTACTCGTCGAAGTACAGCCGGAAGGACTTCACCCAGCACCAGCTGTTCGCCGTCCTGGCCCTCAAGACGTTCCTCAAGACCGACTACCGTGGCGTCGTCCAGTTCCTCGCCGACTTCGCCGAGATCCGCACCGACCTCGGCCTGAAGGACGTACCCCACTTCTCGACCCTGTGCTACGCCGAGCAACGGCTGCTAAAAAAGGGGAGTTCGTCATCCTCCTCCTGCGTGCCACCACGTCCGCAGCCGATCGCGGCCTGATCGGCGAGAAGCCGACCGCCGCGGTGGACGGCACCGGGCTGGAGAGCCGCCACACGTCCCGGTACTTCTTCAAGCGGGCCGGCAAGAAGCACTCGCCCCGCCTCCGGACCAAGTTGACCGTCGCCGTGGATACCGCCAGTCACTTCCTCGCCGGGGCGACCGTCGCCGCCGGCCCGTCCAACGACTCCCCCCAACTCCGCCCGGTGATGGCCCAGGCGTCCCTCGCCGTCACCTGGGACCGGGTCCTCGCCGACGCCGCGTTCGACAGCGAGGAGCACCACCGGTACTGCCGGGAGGACCTCGGGGTGCGGGCCACCGTGATCCCGCTGAACCGCCGCAACCGGGGCCGCAAGTGGCCGAAGACCGAATACCGGCGGCAGATGGTCAAGCGGTTCCGCAAGAAGCCCCGGGGGAGCCAGCACCGGCGGGTGTACGGCCAGAGGTGGCAGGCGGAGTCCGCCTTCTCCCGGCACAAGCGGCGGCTCGGGAGTGCCCTCGGGGGCAAGTCCGATCCCTCCCGCGAGCGGGAGTGCCGCCTCCGGGTGCTAACCCACAACCTCATGCTCCTCGCTGCAGCGGGCTAGGATTTCAACAGAGCAATACAGCCGCTTTGCAGAGGGTACCTCGTTCACCATCTGAGCCAATGGGATCGTCAGGGGGCTACCCGAGTTGCCCAAGAAATGGTTCATATGGCGAACCGCGTTGGGGCCGATCAGGTGCTCGAAAATAGGAAGAGCAGTATAGATCGCCTCTTTCATGGCGGTGGTCTTGAGATCCGCAAGAACACCTCCCACTGAACCCCAGACACCCGCACCTGGGTCTTGCCCAATTCGTGGGTCATCTGTGCCCAGCCTGTAATCTATCAATCCGCTCGGATCGGTCGCATTCGCCGGGTTGTTCCCGACGAACCGATACAGGTTCACGTCCCCGCCACCGAACCTGATCCAGTCCGGGCCGGTGAACCGCCCCAGACTCGGCGAGTAGGGCCGGGTGTCCGTGAAGTTCAGCCCCGGCGTCGGATCGAACGCCACGCCCTGGAAGCCCTGTGCGAATTCGTACGCGCTCCCGCCGCCCCTCACCGCATAGCTGGCGTCGTACACGGTGCGCACGCCGAACGCATCGTACACATAGCGTTCGACCACGCTGCCGCTCCCGTCCACGAGCGCCGTCACGTTCCAGTTGGCGTCCTGCTGCACCCACAGTCGCTCGTCCAGCGTCCCGTTGGCGTCGGTGTCCCGGTCCCGCAGGATCATCGCGTCCACGTACACTGGGCTCCAGACGTACCGCGTTGTGGTGTCGCCCGCTACCTGCTCCTCCAGCACCTGCCACAAGTCCGAGTAGAACAGGTCCGTGGTCACGCTCGTCGCCGTTTCGCTCACCCGTCGGTTCAACCCGTCGTACTCGTAGGTCTTGAGCGTGATGCCGCCGCTGTTCTTGACCGCGACGAGCCGGTTCCAGGCATCGTAGACGAACTGGCGCCCGGTCTCGTCCCCGGTCATGTTCCCGTTCGCGTCGTAGGTGGGCGTGGTCGCGCCCGCGATACTCGTGATCTCGTTCTGCGCGTTCGCGGTGCGGGCCTGCGCCGTTCCGTCGGTACTCACGCTGTCGAAGTTGTCCAGCGCGTCGTAATCCCAATACTGCTCTTCAGTTCGGAGTGGCCGACCTCCGGCGGCGCGCGGCCGGATGGCGACGAGCGCCGGACGCTGGGGCCGTTCGAGTGCCTCGTGTTCGGCCCCGAACCGGCATGATCCCCCGGCGCGTCACGCCCCAACCGCGCCAGCCGGCGCGGGGGCGCGGTTCACTTTGACACCGCGCCGCACACATGATACTTTGTCCACACCTGCACACCCGTTCCAAACACAGGCGCGCCGTGGACATCCGCCGTAAGCTCGAAGTGCTCGCCGACGCCGCCAAGTACGACGCCTCTTGCGCCAGCAGCGGGAGCCAGAACACCCGCCGCGATGGCCGCCTCGGTTCGACCGAAGGGGTGGGCATCTGCCACAGCTACACGCCCGACGGCCGGTGCGTGTCGCTGCTCAAGCTGCTCCTCACCAACTACTGCGTTTACGACTGCAAGTTCTGCGTCAACCGCGTGTCGAGCGACACCCCGCGGGCGCGGTTCACCGTCGCGGAAGTCATCACCCTGACGGTCGAGTTCTACCGCCGCAACTACATTGAGGGGCTGTTCCTCAGTTCCGGCATCGTGGGCAGCACCGACGGCACGATGGGGCAACTCGTCGCGGTGGCCCGCGGGCTACGCCGGGACCACGGGTTCGGCGGCTACATCCATCTGAAGTTGATTCCCGGCGCGGCGGCCGAGCTGGTCGCGGAAGCCGGGCGCTGGGCCGACCGGCTGAGCGCGAACATCGAACTGCCCACCGCCCAAGACCTGCAACAGCTCGCCCCCGAGAAGATGCGGCAAGAGATCGTCGCCACGATGACCACCGTGGCCGACGGCATCGCCGAACACGCAGCCGACACGAGGGCCGGGCTGAAGGCACCGGCGTTCGCCCCGGCCGGGCAGAGCACGCAGATGGTGGTGGGTGCGACGCCGACCACCGATGGCGTCATCCTCGGCACGGCCGACGAACTGTACCGCACGCAGAGGTTACGGCGCGTGTACTACTCGGCGTACAGCCCGACCCCGCACGCCGACGCGCGGTTACCCGCCCTACGCCCGCCGCTCTTGCGCGAGCACCGCCTGTACCAAGCCGACTGGCTGCTCCGTTTTTACGGCTTCGAAGTGAATGAGGTGGTCGCACCCGGCGCGAACCTCGCGCTCGACGTGGACCCGAAACTGGCGTGGGCGCTGGCGAACCGCGACCGTTTCCCGGTGGACGTGAACGCCGCCCCGCGCGAGCAGCTCCTGCGCGTCCCCGGCGTCGGCGTGCGGAACGTCGAGCGCATCCTGGCGATCCGCCGGTACCACACCCTGACCGTCGCGGACCTGCGCGAGTTGCGCGTGAACTGGAAGAGCGCCGCGCCGTTCGTGCTCACCGGGGACCACAACCCGGCCGTGCGGAAGCTCGATACCGTCGGGTTAAAGAAGTCGGTGCAGCCGACGCTCTTCGACGATCTGGATGGCAGCGCGTGATTGTGGCCGCACCCGACTTCGGCGCGTGGCGCGGCGCCGCCCGCGCGCTGCTAGCGGCCGCGGTGCCGCCGGCCGACGTCCTCTTCGGCGACGGCACCGCGAGCGGCCTGTTCGCTGCGGACGAGCTCCCGCCCGCGCCCGCCGGTGCG
>DASWYH010000669.1:0-1682 GCA_036405095.1 Gemmata sp.
AGCGGAGCCGGTGGGACCACAGGTTCCCCGGGTGCGGGCGGGGCGGTGCGCCCGATGTACACGATGCGCTCGACCGGCACACGGGCGGGGCGGCTGAACAGCGCGACCGCGAGCCCGCACGCGACCAGCGCACAGGCGCCCGCGGTGAGCCGCCAGAACCGGAGCGCGCGGGCCTTCGATTCGCGCCCGGCGGCGAACATGAGCGCGTTCCAGTCGAACCCGTGCGGCGCCGGGTCGAGTTTCGCGAGCGCCACCGCGAGCGGGTCGGGCGGGTTCGGCGGGCGGTTCGGTTCCTGGATGTTCATTTGGCTCGAACGGGGCGCTCGGCCCCGAGTTTCTGGCGGAGGGTTTCGATACCCGCGGCGTAGCGCCGGTAGCACGTCGCGGCGGAACTCCCCACCGCTTGGGCGATCTGCTCAAAGGTCAGGCCGCCCCACAGATGCGCGACAATGATCTCGCGCGTTTCGGCGGGCAGATGGGCCAGAGCGGCCGAAGCCGCTTGGGCGTCGAGCCCGGTGGGATCGTAGGACGGTTGGAACCACTTGGGGGCACTGTCCGCGGCGGCGGCCTCGTAGCGGTGCCGCCGGCGGGCGGCCCGGCTCGCGTCGATGGCCCCGTTCCGCACCACGCGGTACAGCCACGGGAGCAGGTTGTCCGGCGGGGTGCCGAGGCGGACCAACTTGAGGAACGCGGTCTGCACCACGTCCTCCGGGGTCGCGCACCACTGCCGCGCGTACAGCACGAGCGCCGCCGCGTACCGATCGACCAGTTCGGCCAGTTGCTCCGGTCCCATCGGAAGGTATTAACGTCGCCCACGGGCGGGCATTTCAGGCCGACCCGTGAACCCGCTCCCGAGCGTAACCGGAAACGCGCGGCGCTCCGGCTTCCGCGGCCGGAGCGGTATCGTAACGAAGATTGAAAGGGCCTGCGACGTGAACTCGTTCGGGCCGTTTATCGGCCGGCGCCGGGAGGTCGGTTGTGGTGGCGCGTTCCTTCCGGGTCAGGCGCGTTCGTCTTCGATGGTCAGCCCGCACCAGGAATCTTCCAACTCGTCGGGGGTGACCCAGAACTCACCGGGGCCGTAGCCGGGGCGCTTCCGCTCGGCCGGAATGCCGTCGTCGCTACCGTGTGGGTTCCGGACCCGCGCCGTCCCGTGTGCCGGTTCGTACTCCAACAGCCCGAAGCAGTGCCGCGGTGGCACCCAGCTCAATTTCGGGGTCGTCCATTCTCCATCGGACCCGCCCAGGACCATCAGCCGGCGCCGAGCGGTTGCGTTCGTCAAGCGGTTCACCAGCCACTCGCGCCGCGAGAACAGGACCGCCAGCGGGGCGAAGCCGATCCCGCTGGCGTTCGTGTACCCGGTTCGGCCGTTGCCCGTCAGCAACTCGATTCCCAGACCGTAGGAGATCATCCGAGAGGTCTGCGCGTCCCCGGTTTCCGCGTGCGCGGCCTCTTCGAGTGCCGTTGCGAACGGGGCGTCGTCGTCGCGGGTGGCGACGACGGCCCGCGGCTCCCGACCGGGGAACGTGACCACAAAGTTTCGGTCGGCGCCCTCTTGTACCACGAGGGCGATCTCTTCCGGGCGCTTGAACGCGAGGCCGTCGAGGGCGGACCGGAACCAGCAGTTGCACCAACCGCCCTGCCGGCACTCTTGGTAGTTGATATTCATGAACCCCCCGGGA
>DASWYH010000670.1:0-5126 GCA_036405095.1 Gemmata sp.
CCGCACCCCAGGGTGAGGGCGATGCTCTCGGCCCGGGGGTCGATCTGGTCGAACGCCACGCGCATCGTCCGCGCCGCGAACGCGGCCGACACCGTGACTTGCGCCAGCACCACCCCCGCGACCGCGTAGGTCACGGGCGCCACGTGCGCCTGGAACCACTGCCCCGGTCGGGTCTGGAACAGGATCAACAGGCTGAGCCCCACAACGACCGGCGGGAGCAGGATCGGCACGTCCAGGAGCAGATCGACCGCCCCGCGCCCCGGGAACCGCGTCCGCGAGAGCAGATACCCCAGCGGCACGCCGACCCACACGGCGACGATCGCAGCGGCGGAGCAACTGAGCAGGCTGAGCCCCACCGCGCTGCGGATCGCGGGCGACCGGAACGCGCGCGCGATCTCGGCAACCGACGTGTGCGCGAGGTCGGCCAGGAGCAGCGCGGCGATGAGGGCGACGTACAACCCGCCGAGGAGCCCGAGCGCGAGCACGAACGGGGCGTCCGCGAAGCGCTCGCGGTCAGGAGGGGGACCGCTCACGGGTGCGCTCCTCCTGGGCGCGCCAGCTCCGCACGCACGCGCGGGACGATCCCGCCGGCCGGCTCCTCGACCCGGAACCCGAACGCGCGGAACCGCTCCAGCCCGTGTTCGGGGTCGGCGACGTACCGCGCGAACCGCCGCGCCGCGCCCGGGTCCCGCGCCTGGGCGAGGGCCGCCACTTCGACGCGCCCGATCACCCCTTCGAGTTCGGGGAGCGCGAGCACCACCTGACCCCGGTACGCGGGCGCCGCGGCGACGGCGTCCCACACGATGGCGGCGTCCGCGCTGCCGAGCCGGGTTGCGTTCGCGGCGGCGGTGACGGTCCCGGTATCGACCACGTGCGGCTCGAGCGCGGGCCACCGCCGGGTTTCGATCAGGTGCGCGCGGGCGAGCTTGCCCACCGCCGCGCCCGGGTTCGGGACGGCCACCACGACGCCGGCCCGGAGCAGATCGGCCCACGTCGCGAGGGCCTTCGGGTTGTTTTTCGCGAGGAGCACAACCGCGCGGATTCGCGCGACGCGCACGGACTCGCTCACGAGCCCGAGTTCGCGCGCCTGTTGAACGTAACTGTCGTCGGCGGGGACGAAGAGGTCGGCCGGTTCGGCCGGAGCCGGGAACCGCACTTTTGTGAGGACGTCTTCCGAAGGGCCGAAACGCAGTTCGACCGATTGCCCGGTGTCGCGCTCGTAGTCCGCGGCGACCGCTTCGAGCGGCAGCCGGCTGGTGGGCGCTGCATACACGATGAGCGGCCGAACCGGGGCCGCGCCGGCGGTCGGGCGCGCGCGCCACCACAGCCCGCCGATCAGCGCGGCGAGGGCGACCAGCGAGCCGAGCGCAACACCTGCGAAAGTGCCGCCGGTCCTCACGGCGGCGCCCCCGGGGCGCCCGCGGGCGGCTGGCGCGTGAACCAGAACGCCCACGCGACCGCCGGGGGGACGTTCGGGAACGCCTCCGGGTGCAGGGCCATGTGCAGGTTGGCCGGGAACACGGCGACGAGAAGCGCGATCAGCCCCCACGCCGCGGCGCGCGTCAGGCCCGGGACCAGGAGCCCGATTCCGCCGAGGACCTCGAACGCCCCGCTCACGAGCACCAGTTCGTAGTGCCACGGCAGGTACGGCGGCATGATCTTGACGTAGAAGCCCGGGTTCACGAAGTGGTTCACCCCGGCCGCGACGAACAGCAGCGCGAGCACCCACTTCGCCACGAGTTTGAACGTGTGCATCCGAGCCTCCGGGCGGACCCCCCGGTGTTAAACAAACGATGTCGGGGCGGGCGCGGCAACAACCGATTCGGCCGCGGGGGGCGGGAAGAACCCCGTTTCGCCCTCGAAGACGAGCAGCCCGTGCCGCAGCCGGTTCACGAACCGGCGGTAGTCCGCTGGCCCCCACCCGATCTCGGCGAGCAGCGCCCGCGCGGAGGCCCCGGTGTCGGCGCCGAACCGGCCCCCGGCGTCGTGGAAGTCCTGGCACACCACCACATCCGGCTTGAAGTCGGCGATCCGCCGCGCGAACGCGTCCACGTTCTCGATGGGCAGGGTCGGGGTCACGCACACGCCGACGCAGACGCCCGCGTCCTTCAGTTGCTGGAGCGCGTCCCAGCGGCGGTCCAGCGGCGGGGCCTTCGGCTCGAACTGCTGCCGCACCCGCTCGGAATCGGTCGGCACCGACATGTTCACGCGCAACGACCGGAACCCCTGCAGCACGTCGATGTCCCGCACCACGAGCGGCCCGCGGGTCTGGACCGTGAGCCGCGGCTGGTGCGGGAGCAGCGCCTCGAGGATGCCCCGGGTGAGCATCAGCCCGCGCTCGGCCGGCTGGTACGGGTCGGTCACGCTCGACATGTACACCGGCTGCCCGGCCACCTTCGGCGCCTGCTTCCGGGCGAGCGCGGCGGCATTCTTCTTGGCCGTGATCCACCGGCCCCATTCGTCCGCCGGGCGGCGGTTCTGGGGCAGAAAGGCCGCGTAGCAGTAGCTGCACCCGAACGTGCAACCGACGTAGGGGTTGCAGGTCCACTCGAACCCGCCCCGGCGGATGAACCCGGTTGCGGGCGAAAAGATCGACTTGGACTCGATCAGTTCCATGCGTGGCACCTCGGATGAGCGGACCGGATCGCGAACCTTGGCGGCAAGACGTGTATACCCGTTAACTGGACAGACGTCAATCACCGGGCACGAGGGGCCGCGCCGGCGGAGGTGTTAGACGTGGCACAATCGGGACAGGTTCGCGCACGGCTCCGGAAATGAGCACCGGGATCGCCGGAGCTTTGTGGTGAGTGGAGCCGTTCCGGTCGCGCACCGGGCGCTACGCAGAGATTGGCCCGGGCACGACCACACAAGCTTGAGACTTTTGACCTGATGACTTGTGGCCCCGGGTTCTGATACACGCCCCCGCTGCGAGCGGCCCATTCCAAACAAGCCGCAACCGCCCGGGAGCGGGGTACGTTTCCCCCGGGCGGTCGCGGCTCGCCGGGTTCGGTATCAGATGGCCCGGCCCGTGAGCTGAAACACGGCCCAAATGAACGGGTCGTCGTACCCGCCCGGGGTCCCGGGCCGCGCCGCCGCTTCCGCCGCCGGGTCACGGAGCGCTTGCACCCGTGCGGCTTCGAACGGGTGGCGGTCGGCCGGGAACCGGAGCGCCACGGCGCCCGCGTCCTCCGACACGTCCGCGGCGGAGAGCCGCCGGGCCGCCCCGATGGCCCGCGCCAGGGCGGCCGTCGGCAGCGCCCCGGCCGTCAGTTCCTCGGCGAACGCGGTCACCACGCGGGCCGCGAAGTGGTCGGGCACGTTCCACTGGGTCGCCAGAACGATCCCGGCCCCGCGCAGCAGGAACGCCGTCATCAGCCCCAGCCCCTCGTCCACCGCCCGCCGGTCCTTCACCCCGGTCTGGCACCCGTTGAGCACCACCGTACACCCGGGCGCCAGCGCGGGGCGGCGGTAGATCACGTCGTGCGCCAGCAAGCAGTCCCCCGCGAGGAACAGGCGCGACGCCCCGGCGAACGCGGGGTCGCCGGTGCCGTGACAGCCGAAGTGGAGGAAGTCGGCGCCCGCCCAGTCGGCCGCGGCCACCGTGGCCCGGTCGCGGGCGAAGAACCGGTTCCCCGAGCCGGCAAACGTGTTCCCCAGGTGGGCCGCTTCCCATTCCGCAAACGGGAGCGTGGTCGATGTCCCGTGGTCCGGGTTCGCGAGGCTCAGGCACCGGGTGGGCAACCGCGGCGGCGGGAGGTGCGGGAGCGCCGCCGCCGAGGGCAGGTAAGCGACGGCAAATTTCTCGTACAGGTAGCGGGACACTTTGCGCCCGTTTTCCACCACCTGGCAGCGGGCCGCGTGCAGCGGAACCCCATGCCACCAGCTGTGGGGAACCAGGTACAAGCCGGTCACGCCGAACTCCGCAAGCACCGGTTCGAGCGGGCGGAACAGGGCCGCGTAGATGTTGTCCCAGACCCGATCGGCCCCGGCCGCGTGCCACCCGTCCGGGAGCCGGTCCGGGGCCGCGATCCGGGCGAACAGCAGTTCGAGCCGGCGGGCGAACTCGCCGGTCGGCTCGTACTGGATGGGCACGACCCTGAAGCGGTCTCGGGTGACGACAAACACGCGCAGTTCGCCGCCCGATAGTTGCCAGAGGTCGATGACCGCCCACCCCGGCCGCAGGGCCCCCTGAACGGCCCCGAGCACGTACCCCGGTTCGGCTCCCCGCGGTGCGGGGCGCGCCTCGCGCGCGACCAGCTCGGCCGCCCGGCACTCGCTCAGGTAGGCGTGCAGCAGGGTTCCGGGGTCGTGTTCGGGCGCGGGGTAGCGGTGCCCGTCGTGCTCGAACAGGAAGTGCCCGACCAGGTGCCGGCGGGCCTCCAGCACGTTCGGGGTGTCGAGCCGCAGCGCGGGGGCCGCGGTCCCGAGGAACTCCTGACTCAGCACCCCTTTACCGGCCTGCCCCAGCTCGAAGGCCAGTTCCGGCGCGCCCGCGTCCAGCGCGAGGCTGACCGCCCCTTCGCCCAGGAGGCTGCGGCGGCCGATGAACTCCATAGCCAGTTCGCTCGCCCCGGCCTCTTCACGGGTTTGGTGGTACGCCGCGACGGCGCGCCGCAGGTGGTCCAGCCCCGCCTCCCGTTGCCCGAGTTGCAGGAGCGCCAGCGCGTTGCCGAAGTGGAACCGGAGCCGCGGCTCCCCGCCGCACAGCCGCAGGTCCACGCGCCGGTACTGTTCGAGCCCGCGGGCCAGCTCCCCGCTCAGCACCAGGGCGTGCGCGAGCCCCATCCGGGCGTGCTCGGTTTGGGCGCCGCCCCCGTGCTCTTCGAGCAGCTCCAGCGCGCGGGCGGCGTGGGCGATCGCGTCGCCGGTTCGGCCGAGCTCGAGTTCCGCCGTCGAGAGGTTCATCAGCGCCGTTGCCAGCTCGAACGCGCGGCCGGCCCCGTCGAACAGTTGCACCGCCTCGGTCCCGGCGCGGACCGCGCCCTCGTAGTCCCCCGCGTGCCGGAGGACCATACCGACCATCATGCGGAGCAGGGCCCGCTCGAACGGCTGCCCGGACGCGGCGAGGAGCGGTTCGGCCCGCTCGTAGCACGCCATCGCCTGGGCGTGCTGGCCGAGCTGCTGGT
>DASWYH010000671.1:0-3425 GCA_036405095.1 Gemmata sp.
GCTGATGGACGCGGGCGTGCCCATCAAGCGCCCTGTCGCCGGCATCTCGGTCGGCCTCGTGATGGAGAAGGAGCACTTCACGCTCCTGACCGACATCCAGGGCGACGAGGACCACTACGGCGACATGGACTTCAAGGTGGCCGGCACCCAGAAAGGGGTGACGGGCATCCAACTGGACATCAAGGTGGACGGCATCAACGAGGCCATCGTGCGCGGCGCGCTGGAGCAGGCGAAGGAGGGCCGGCTCCAGATCCTGAAAACGATGCTGGGCTCGCTGTCGGCCCCGCGCAAGGACATCAGCCGGTTCGCCCCGCGACTGATCCAACTCAAGATCAACCCCGAGATGATCGGCAAGCTCATCGGCCCCGGCGGGAAGATGATCCGCGCGATCCAGGAGCAGACCGGGGCGAAGATCGACATCGAGGACGACGGCACGGTGTCGATCGCGTCGTCCGACGCGGACGGCGTCGAGGCCGCGCGTCGCATGGTCGAGGGGCTGACCGCGGACGTGAAGGTGGGCGCGGTGTACGACGGCAAGGTGATCTCGCTGAAAGAATTCGGCGCGTTCATCGAGATCGCCCCGGGCCGCGACGGACTGTGCCACGTGTCCGAACTCGATTCGACTTATGTCCAGCGCCCGGAAGACGTGGTGCAGATCGGGGACAAGGTCCAGGTGAAGGTGATCGCGATCGACGACCAGGGCCGGGTGAAGCTATCGCGCAAGGCGCTGCTCGCCCCGAGCGATGACGCGGGCGGCGGAGGCGGGTTCGGCGGCGGGGACCGTGGCGATCGTGGAGAGCGAGGCGGGGACCGCGGGGGCCGAGGCGGGGACCGCGGGGGCCGAGGCGGGGATCGCCGGCGCGATTAACGCTAGGAACGCAACGAACCCGCGGGCTCTTGCCCGCGGGTTCGGCACGAACGGGGGCACGACGTGGCTGTGATCCCGACCGCGAAGGCGCTTTACCTTTGCGAAGAAGATGTCAGGACGGACTTACAAGCCTGTACGGGTTGTTCAATCGATTTCCCCGGACTCGTATCCGTACACACTCGCTTCTTTCGTCTGCTTCGCCTGACTCATTGGTGCGTTCGGCGGTGACTTGGGGTTCCATCAAGCCTCGCACCCCGGAAGCATGTCCGCGGTGCCGCGGGTCGGACTTCGAGCACCTCGCCACCGAGCACTTGGACGGGGCGCGCGGGCCGGGTGCGAGCTGGCGGGTCGTCTGGCTCGGGTGCGGCGCGGTGTGGACGGCGCTGGCCCTGTCGCAGTCCCTGCGTAAGGGCGCACCGCTGGAGTGGTTCACCCCAAACGCCGAACCCGGCGCGGCACCTGACACCGCCGTCTGATTTGGGACGCGCCGTAGCCGTGCTGCAGGTGAGCTTCTTGTTAGGCGAGGTGCCCATTCACATCGACGTCCGGGACACGGCCGACAGTCGGCTGATTCGAAACACCAACGCTCAGCTCCTCACTTACCGAACCGCATGACGCAGCGTCAGATCGCGGTGCGGGTCGAGGGTGTGTTTTCGAGGCGCTCGAGCTTGCTTGGTATAACTATATTTGGTAAATTAATGTGTGGCGGGTGCCTCATTCCGACTCCAGGAGGCCGGCACGTGAACAACGAAACCCCAAAGAAGCGGGCGCGGAACCCGCACCTGCGCAACGTCGATCGCATTTCGGTTCAGTCCGCCGATAAGGGTGATGCGCCACTCGATTGTACCCGTGAGCGCAAAGGGCGCCCCGAGCGCAGCCCTTCGCTCCCGCCCGGCGACCCGAAGACCGACAACGACAAACCGGCCGCTTAACGTCCCGGCAGATCCGGCGGGGGCGTCACGGGTTTGCGGTCCGGGAACTGTGTACTCGGCGGGGCGTGCAGCGGCGGCGAGTTCGGGTTCTCCAGGTCCACGTTGACTGTTTTTGCAAGGGCGCTTACCGGGAGCTCGCGTGGGCGTCGGTGGGCCGAGTCCGTTGTGCCACGGGCCGGTCCAACCATGGGCCGTGAAACCTCCCGGCGCCCGCGCGGAAGCTCTCGCTCGCACCCGCCGCACGGCCGGCACTGGTTCGGTATCGGGCGAGCTAAGACGCGCGGCCCGTGCTGCCGGGTGAAGGGGCGCCGCTCAGGTACCCGACGGCCCGATCGAACCCGTAAAGGATCAAAAGCGATTTAAGCCCCATGAGAGGGTACTCGTACCGTTCGTTATAGCTGATGATGATGTACGGAGTGATATACGCAACTATTGCGAGCGCCGTGGCTAGCTCCCCGGACGATGGTGGGCGCCAGCGAGCGGTCATAACGATAACAATCAGGGCGACCCACGGGAGCGGGTGCAGTGCCCGGGCGAGCCACACCCCCATTTCCGACTCCCCCTTACCGCTCCGGTTCCGCGGGGTGTACCAGAGGACCGCGGCCATGAACCGGTCCCCGGCCCGGTAGACGAACTCCCCCGGGTCCGCACGCAGCGCGGTCCGGAACTGTTCCCCCTTCCGGGCGAGAAACGCCGCCTCCCCGAGTTCGTCGTACTCCAGCGCCTGCTCGCTGCCCGCCCGGCGCGGGTGCTCGGCGAAACTAGACGTTTGGAGCAACCCGTCCGGCTGCATGCAGTGCGACTGGTACAGTTCGAAGTTGGCGTTCGACTTCACCGGGATGACCTTCCCAAAGGTGACATAGTTCCGAACCGCCCACGGGGTCAGTGCGAGCGCCGCCCCGACCCCCGCCAGCGCCGCCCGCGCGACCGACCGCTCGCGCCACGCCCAGGTGACCGTCAGCGCGGCCCAGACCAACCCCATCGCGGGGGTAATCAGGGCCGCCACCCCACCGAACAGGCCCCACCCAAAGGACCGCGGCCGGGACGCGAGCGGGCGCCCGCACCCGGCCCACAGGGCGAGCCCGTTCAGCCCCGCCAGCACGAGGAAGTGGTCGTGGGTGAGCTGGAACGCGTACCGGAAGTTGGCCATGATTTCCAGTAACAGCACGCACACCAGCAGCGCGGCGCCGGCGCGAGGCCGGTCCCCCCACCACACCCGGAGGGCAAACGCCACGGTCCACACCAGCGCCGCGCAGTGGAGCACAACGAGAACGTTGGTCACCGTGTCCCGGTCCCCGTCGGTCACCGACCAGAGCGCGGCGAGCAGGAAGGGCAGTATGGGCGGCATCCAGGCGGTCGGCCCGGTTTCCCGGTCGAACGGGTCCGCGAACCCCCTCCCGCTGCAGATCGCCTGCGCGATGCTGAGGTACTCCGCCCCCAGGTGGTCGACCATGTTCCGGTTGTACCCAGAACGAAAGGGCGGAAAGTAGCGGAACTCTCGCGGCGCCGTGATGTCGTGCGCCATGTTCGCGTACACGGAACAGGCGGTTACGATCGCGACGAAAACGATCAGCTCATGGGACCGGAGCACCCGGCCCCAGGGAGAGGACACATCGGGATCAGTC
>DASWYH010000672.1:0-11863 GCA_036405095.1 Gemmata sp.
TGTTGCCTTCTCTCCTTGCCGTGAGCGGGTTCCGCAAGATCACCGTCACCGAGTACCACAAGATGCTCGCCGCGGGGATCCTCATTGAGGGTGAACCGATCGAGTTGCTGGAAGGCTACTTGGTGAACAAGATGCCCCGGAACCCACCTCACGACGTGACCCTTCAGCGGCTCAGCAAGCGGCTGATCCGACTCGGCCTGTCAGGATGGGAAGTCCGCATCCAACTTGCGGTCACGTTCACTGAGAGCGAACCAGAACCGGACGGGGCCATCGTTCGCGGCGACGAGCACACGTTCGCGGGTCGGCACCCCGGAGCGAGCGACTTCGGAATCATTATTGAGGTAAGCGACTCCACGCTGAGCTTCGACCGGCGCGAGAAGCACCGCATCTACGCTCACGAGGGCGTCCCGGTGTACTGGATCGTCAACGTCGCGGATCGGCAGGTCGAAGTGTACTCGGACCCGGACCCGAGCGCCAACCCACCGACCTACCAAACGCGCACCGACTACCGACCCGGGGACGCGGTGCCGGTCGTACTCGGCGGCGTAACCGTTGCGGCAGTACCAGTTGGCGATCTGTTCGCCTAATAAGCCTTTCGCCTTCGAGAATATTTGCAATTCGGCGCGGGTGATGAGCCCGTCTTGGTGTCGCCACCGGGCGACGCAGTCGTTGAAGTGCGCGCTCCCGGAGAGCTACCGGCCCCCTCGTAGTTCCGGGCTACTCGGGGGACCGCTCGTTCAGTGTGACCCGCAGGTCGGTGTAGTGCGGCCCTTTACCGCAGTCGGTCGGCGCGAGCCGCCCAACGATCTCGCCCCCGACCTTACGTTTCGTTCGCAAATAGCGGATCACGAACTTCGCTTCCGGGTTCGGCCCGTCGATCAATTCGACTTCGGGCGCCGCGACCACTTCAACCCCGGTCTTCTCGACCGCGGCCAAGATGTCGGCGCGAATCGGGTCCAAAACGCGGCGGTAATCGGCCACGGGCAGGCGCCACTCTTCGGACTCGGCACCGGGCTTCCGGCACGCGAACTGAACGTCCCAGACGTCCTCGCGCGAACCACGCAGCAGCGAACCACTCGTGACAACGCTGCTCGCGCCGGACGACCACCGGTGTGCCTCCCAGCCGGCGCCCCGGAGGTTGCGATCAAACGATGGCCGTGCAACCGCCGCCACAGCGTCGTGGACCAGCTCCCGATCGCGCGCGAACGCAGCGCGCCCGCTGCGCCCAGAGCCACTGAGGCACCCGCCGCAGACGAGCGCAACCAAGAACAGGGCGAAGCGCATGGCGGTCTCCGGTCAGTCTTTCGCCTTCGCAAAGATCTGGGCCTCGGTGTAGGTAATGAACCCGTCCTGGTTGGTATCGCACCGGGCCACGCAGTCGTTGAAGTGCGCGTTTTCGGAGAGCTGCCGGTCCTTCTCGTACACCGTAAGAAACGGCACCCCGAGGTGCGTCCCGCCCAGGTGCGCGGACCGCTCTTTCCGCGCCCGGTTGAACGTGTCGGCGGCCTGCGCGCTCTCGAACTGGATGGGGCGCGGCTGTTCGTCGCCACGGACCACTTCCGTTTTCGAGTAAAGCGTGATGCAGCCCGACGAAAGGGTCACAAGAGCGACCCCCAACGCGGCCAGCACGAAACGGGCGCGGGGCATGGCGAATTTCTCCGGTGCGACGCAACCGCGATACCGCCGGGCTCGTCGGAAGGGAAGACGAGTTTTCAACGCCCGCCGGGCGTGCGATAATCCGTTCGGCCCTGGTCCCCATCTCTTGAGGTGCCCGCTCATGTGCTGCTTCTCCAAACCGGTCGATGTGGTCGCGAACACGAACATCTTCGCCCGCGCGTCCCAGGACGGCCGGCAGTTCCTCGTGTACAGCATGGAGTTCGCGGCCGATCAGGATCTCGCCATGATCCTGCCCATCCCGACGCCGAAAGACAGCGCTGAGGACGCAGTGAAGTTCATCAGCCTTAAGAAGTACGAGGGCTTCTTCGCGGACCTGCGGAAAGGGTTTCCCGTGAAGAAGGACCGTGCTCCGAACAAGGGACCGGTCGCGGGCGGGCTCGGGAGCGCGCTGCCGGTGGTGGAGGTCGGCGACTTCATCGCGTCGTTCGTACCGGCCATCAAAGACTTCGCCCGGCTGGACGAAAAGTTCCGGCTCCCCGATGGCGTGTGGGAGAAGCTACCGCAGTACAAAACCTTCGGGTTCGCGGTGTTCAAGCTGAAGAAGCCCAAGGAGGACCGGAGCCAGGTTCACCCGATGGCGTTCGAGTTCCCGCGGGCCGACAAGAAGGTGCTGTTCTTCCCCACGGTCCACATTCATGACGGCAAGGTGAGTGAGAAAGCGGACTTCGATCACTCGCTGTTCTGCCAGGTGACCGCCGACGCTCCGCTGAAGTGGGAGGAGTCCGAGGAACTCGCCGATACGTTCGTGAAGGTGAAAGAAACGCAGGGCATCGTGGACGGCAACGCGCACGTGTACCGGAAAGTGATGAAGGGCCAGTTCGAGAACAAAGACGTACTGGTGTGATACGAACCGAGGGGCCGGGCTCCCGGCATTTCCGTGAGAGAGAGAGTGTGGTTGGGAGAAACGGGAGGTGCCTCATGAACGCAGCGACGCGCGCGAGTTCGCCACCGCCGCTTCTGTCTCTGGCGGGTTTCAAGCAGTTCACCCCGGCGCAGTACCACAAACTGATCGACGCCGGGATCATTCGGGAAGGGGAGGCGGTTGAACTTTTGGAGGGGTACTTGGTGGAGAAGGGGATGCGGAACCCGCCACACGAGATGTCACTGCGCCGGGTGACGGCCCGGCTCCCCCGGTACGTCTCGGGGTGGTTCCTTCAAATTCAGGGCGCGGTCGCGCTGGGCACGAGCGAACCGGAACCGGACGGCGTGTTCCTGCGAGGGGACGAAACGACCTGCGACGGGCGCCTGCCGACACCCGCGGACATGGGCCTTGTCCTTGAGGTGAGCGACTCCACACTCGCCTTCGACCGCCGCGACAAGGGCCGCATCTACGCCCGCGAAGGCATCCCGGTGTACTGGATCATTAACGTCGAGGACAAACAAATCGAAGTGTACACCGATCCGGACGCGACCGCGAACCCGCCGGTCTACAAGACCCGCACCGACTACAAACCCGGGGACACGGTGCCCATCACCCTCGATGGCGCACCCGTGGGCACGGTCCCAGTCAACGAATTGCTTCCGTGAGTTCTGCACGCCTACGGGCTATCGTGGCTCGTTACGGAAGCAACTCGCTGACTGGATTCACGCATCAACAAAAGCGCGTGATTGGTTACATCGGCCAAACCGCCGCGCCTTTTGTGTTTCTGGAGAACCCGGCGCCCGCGCCGGGTTCTCTCATTTCGCATCGGTCGAGCCGAGTTCCGTTCGGAGCGCGGCGAGTTTCCCCTGGAGTTCCTTCACGGTCGCCTGGAACGCCGGCCGGTTCGCAAGGTTCACCCGCTCATCCGGGTCGCGTTCCATATCGTACAGTTCGTACTCGTCCTTCCAGTTGAACGGCGGGGCGTAGTAGTGGATGAACTTCCACTTTGTGGTGCGGATCCCGCGGTGCTTCTGCACGTTGTGCGACACGTCCGGGAACTCGAAGTACTCGTAGTACCACGCATCGCGGGGCTTCATTTCGGGCGGTAACGGCCCGGCCGGCGGGGTGCGTGCGAAGGGCAACACGCTCCGGCCCTGCATCTCCTTCGGAGGAGTTCCGCCCGCGAACTCTAACACCGTGGGCGCGATGTCCACGTTAATCACCATCGGGTCGAGTGTCGTGCCGGCGGGGCGCCAGCTCGCCTGCATGGCCTTCGGGGGTTTCACCAGCAGCGGAACGCGAATCGAGGGCTCGTGCATGAACCGCTTGTCGAACCGCTGCCACTCGCCCAGAAAGAACCCGTTATCCGATGTGTACATCACCGCGGTGCTGTCGGCGATCTTTAGATCGTTGAGCGCGTTCAACACCTTGCCGACATTGTCGTCCACCCCGGTGATGCACCGGGAATAGTCGCGGATCATGCCGTCGTAGTCCTTCGTGTCGGGGTACTGCCCGAACATGTTCGCAGCTTGCAGAAACGCCCGCGGCTTGCCCTGGCCGAGGTCGTCCCACAGCGCCGGTTTCTTCACCACCGAATCGGCATACAGTTCCTTGTGGCGCGCCGCCGGTTGCCAGGCGCGGTGCGGGGCCTTGAAAAACAGGAACAGCGCGAACGGCTTTTTGCGGTCGCGCTTGACCCACTCCAGCGCCTTCTCGGTGACGATATCGTCCATCCAACCCACGTAGGGTTTGTCGGGGCCGATCTTGCCATCGGGGCCGCTCTCGGCGATGACCGGTTTCAGGTAGTTGCCCTGACCCTGGAAGCCGAAGTAGTAGTCCCAGGTCTTCTCGCGGAAGTGCCCCGGAACGTGCGACTTGCCACAAAAAGCGACCTCGTAACCCAGTTTGCGAAGCTCGTCGGGGAGCCAGGGCGCAGCGGGGTTGAGCCGGGTGCCCATGTTGTCCCAAACGCCGTTCCGGTGCGAATACTGGCCCGTCAGAAGGGTCGCGCGGCTCGGGGCGCAGAGAGCGTTCGTCACGAACATGTTCGTGTAGCGAAAGCCCTCTTTCGCGATGCGGTCCATGTTCGGGGTTTTCAGGAACGGGTGCCCGGCGCACGACATGTAATCGAACCGCTGGTCGTCGGTCATCATCACGATGATGTTCGGCTTCTCGGCGGCGGCGAGCCGCGCCCCGAAGGGGAGCGCGAGCGCGATCAGGGAGAGTAACAATCTCATGGGAACTCCGTGCGAGTTGCTCTTGCGAGTTACAGCCGAGTGTAACGCCCCGCGCCGCGGAGTTCACGCGCTGATCACCTTTTCCCCGAATCCCGTGTCGGGTCCAATGTCTGACTCACGCCCCAAGGTGGAACTCATGCGAAAAGAAGAGCTGGACGGCGAGCAGGTGTTCGTGATCCACGACTTTCTCACCCCCGAAGAGTGCGCCGAGTTGGTCCGCGTCACGGAGGAAGCCGGGTACGGACCGGCATCGATCACGACCGCCGGGGGCTTCGTGATGGCACCCGAGATCCGCAACAACGAGCGGGTGATGCTCGACAACTTCGCCTGGGCCGCAACGTTCTGGGCGCGCGCGAAGCCGTTCATACCGTCACCGTTCAAAGGCGCCGAAGCGACCGGATTGAACGAACGGTTCCGGTTCTACCGCTACGACGAGGGGCACACGTTCCGGCCCCACATCGATGGTCACTTCGCCCGGAACGACGAGCGGAGCCAGTTCACCTTCATGGTGTACCTGAGCGGGGCCTGCGAGGGCGGCGACACCGTCATCTACTTCTCGGACGACGGCTTCACCCAGCCCGACGGCGCGGCGCTTCGTGTGAAGCCGGAAACCGGCAAGGCGCTGGTGTTCTTCCACTACCTGCTGCACGAAGGCGCGCCGGTGACCGCCGGGCGAAAGCACGTGCTCCGAACAGATGTGATGTACCGCACCGGGCGGGCCGAGTAAAATCGCGCCGGCAGCGCCCGGAACCGCTTCGCCCCGGGATTCGAGCGCGCCGCGAACCTGGGGGCGCCTCCTGTGGCCAAAAAATACAAGGTCGGGATCATCGGCGCCACCGGGCGCGGCGACTACGGGCACGCGGTCGATGCCGCGTTTCGTAAGCTCGAAAACGTCGAGATCGTGGCCGTTGCGGACGCCAACGAGACCGGGCGCGCCGCGGCCCAAAAGCGCGCCGGCGCGAAAACCGCTTACGCCTCCTACAAGGACATGCTCGCGAAGGAGAAGCCGGACCTCGTCGCGGTCTGCCCGCGGTGGGTCGATCAGCACCACGATGTGCTCCTCACCGCCGCGGAAGCCGGGTGCCACATCTACATGGAGAAACCGTTCTGTCGCACGCTCAAAGAGTGCGACGCGGTGGTGAACGCGCTGGACATGCGGCACCTGAAGCTCGGCATCGCGCACATCAGCCAGTACTCGCCGGTTCTCGCCACCGTGCTGAAGGTGATCGGCGACGGGGTGATCGGTGACCTCCTCGAAATCCGCGGGCGCGGTAAAGAGGACGCGCGCGGCGGCGGTGAAGACCTGTGGGTGCTCGGGTCGCACATCTTCGGCCTCATGCGCAGCGTCGGGGGCGGGAGCGCGAGTTCGTGTTTCGCCACGGTCGCCGTGCAGGGGCGCCCCGTCGTGAAAGCGGACGTGAAAGACGGCCCGGAAGGGATCGGCCCGCTCGCCGGCGACCACGTTCAGGCGCAGTACACGTTCCCCAAGGGCGTTGTGGGGCACTTCGCGAGCCGCAAGGGCGCCGCCGGGAAACCGACCCGGTTCGCGGTGCAGATCTTCGGTTCCAAGGGCATCATCGAACTGGAGAGCGGCTATTTGGTGAAGGCCGCTCTGCTCCGTGACAGTAGCTGGTCGCCGGCGCGCTCCGGAGCCAAGTGGGAGCCCATTACCTCCGCCGGGATTGGCAAACCGGAACCGCGCACCGATGGCACCTACGAAGGCGGCCACATTGCCGCAATCACCGATCTGATCGAGGCGATCGAAAAAGACCGCGATACGAAGTGTTCTGCCCGCGATGCCACGGCTATCATCGAGATGATCGCGGCGGTGTTCGAGTCGCACCGCCTTGCGAAGCCGGTCGAGTTGCCGCTGAAGACCCGCTCCAACCCGCTCACCCTTCTTGGGTGAGCGCGGCCACAATCCGAGTGCCTGTTCATGTCGCACCGTCTCGCCGTTGCTGGGTTCGTAGCGCTCTTGTTGCCGCTCCCCATGTGGGCCGACGAACCGTTGCTCCTTCAGCAACAGCTCGCGAAGGACGCGCCTGCCGATCTCGCCAAAGCGGCCCGCGAGCGCGGCGACGCCGGGCGCGGCGCGGTGCTGTTCTTTCAACCGTTTCTGACGTGCGCGAAGTGCCACGACGGCGGCGCCGACCCGCAACTCGGCCCCGACCTCGCGAAACCCGAAAAGGGCACCACCGCCGAGCACCTCATCGAGTCCGTGTTGAGCCCGTCGAAGGTCATCAAGAAGGGCTACGAGACGGTCACAATCACCACGACCGACGACCGCAAGTTGACCGGCCTCGTGGTCGCCGATACGGAAACGGAACTCACCCTCACCGACCCGGCCGCCAACGGCAAGCGGGTCACGGTTCCGAAGGCCGACATCGCGAAGCGCGCGACCGGCGCACAGTCGCTGATGCCCGACGGACTGGCGAACCTGCTCTCGGACCGGCAGCAGTTCTACGACCTCGCCAAATATCTGATCGAGATCGCCGAGTACGGCCCGGCCCGCGCGAAGGAGCTGCGCCCCGCGCAGACCGCACTCGTGGTCCCCGAGTACGAGAGCCACATCGACCACGCCGGGCTGCTCCGCGCGCTCGACAACAAGGCCCTCAAGCGCGGCGAAGCGATCTACACCCGCGTGTGCGCGAACTGCCACGGCACGAAGGACCAACCGGGCTCGCTGCCCACCTCACCGAAGTTCGCCGCGCACACCTTCAAGAACGGGAGCGACCCGTTCAGCCTGTACCAGACGCTCACCCGCGGGTACGGTCTCATGGCCCCTCAAACCTGGATGGTCCCCAAACAGAAGTACGATCTGATCCACTACCTCCGCGAAACGTACCTCAAGCCCCACAACCCCACCCAGTACGCGAAGATCGACGCGGCGTATCTGAGCAAGCTGCCCGCCGGCAAGAAGAACGAGTTCGGGCCGGACCCGGTCAACGTGGAACCGTGGGTGGCGATGAATTACGGGCCGAGCCTGATGAACACTTACGAGGTGGGCGAACCCGGTCCCAACATCGCCTACAAGGGCATCGCGGTGCGCCTGGATGCCGGCCCCGGCGGCGTGTCGCGCGGCAAGCAGTTCGCGCTGTTCGACCACGACACCATGCGGTTCGCGGCGGCCTGGACCGGCGACTCGTTCATCGACTGGAAGGGCATCCACTTCAACGGGCAGCACCAGATCCACCCGAAGCTCGCGGGCCCGATTCATTTTGCGAACCCGGTCGGTCCCGGGTGGGCCAACCCCGAAACCGGTGACTTCAAAGACCCGCGGTTCCTCGGGCGCGACCAGCGGCCCTACGGTCCCCTGCCGAAGGCATGGTCCAAGTTCAAGGGGACGTATCAGTTCGGCGATCTCACAATTCTTTCGTACTCCGTCGGCCAGACGGATGTGCTGGAGGTGCTCGGCGCGGAAAGCGACCCGAAGCGCCCGGGTTCAGTGGTGTTCACCCGCACGCTGGAATTCGGTCCCGCCGCGCACGACTTGGTGGCTCGAATCGCGCCCGCCGGGATCGCGGTTGCGGTGACGGGCGATGAGCGGGCGGCGCTAGTCAAGAGTGATGATTTCGTTCTTCTCAAGCTCACCAAAGGACAGAAGCCGGCGCGCGTGAAGGTGCTCATTGCCAAGGGCGACGCCGGCGCGCTCGGCGCCTACGCCAAAGTGTCGCCCCCGCCTCGTGCCCTCGGTCCGCTCACCAAGGGCGGCCCCAAGCGGTGGCCCGAGGTGCTGAAAGCTCCGGTCACGCGCGGCAAGAACGACGGCCCGTTCGCGGTCGATACGTTCGCGCTGCCGGAGCGGAACCCGTGGAACGCGCAGCTCCGACTCACGGGCTTCGATTTTCTTCCGGACGGTAAGAGCATGGCCGTTTGCTCGTGGGACGGCGACGTGTGGCTCGTCTCGGGCCTGGATAAGTTAGAAGCCGGCCTCACCTGGCAGCGGATCGCGTCGGGGCTGTTCCAGCCGCTCGGGTTGAAGCTCCGCGACGGTCACATTTTTGTGTGCTGTCGCGACCAGATCGTGAAGCTGAACGACCTCAACGGCGACGGTGAAATCGACTTCTACGAGTGCTTCAACAGCGACCATCAGGTGACGGAGCACTTCCACGAGTTCGCGATGGGGCTGCAAACCGACGCGGACGGGAACTTCTACTACGCGAAGAGCGGCAGGCACGCGCTCCCCGCGCTCGTGCCGCATCACGGCACGCTGCTCAAGGTCACCAAGGACGGCTCGAAGACCGAAATCCTGGCGACGGGGTTTCGCGCCGCGAACGGCGTGTGCCTGAACCCGGACGGCACGTTTTTCGTGACCGACCAGGAAGGTTTCTGGACCCCGAAGAACCGCATCAACCTCGTCGAGAAGGGCGGGTTCTACGGCAACATGTGGGGGTACACGGACCTCACCGACACGTCCGACTCCGCGATGAAGTCGCCGCTGTGTTGGATCACCAACAGCTTCGACCGCTCGCCCGCGGAACTCGTGTGGGTGACCTCCGACAAATGGGGACCGCTGAAGGGATCGTTGCTCAACACCTCCTACGGGGCCGGCAAGTTGTACGTTGTGCCGCACGAGATCGTGAACGGACAAGCTCAGGGCGGCATGTGCGAACTCCCGCTGCCCACGTTTCCCACCGGCATCATGCGGCCCCGATTCCACCCGACAGACGGACAGCTTTATGTGTGTGGAATGTTCGCGTGGGCCGGGAACCAGGTTGCCCCCGGGGGCTTCTACCGGGTGCGCTACACCGGCAAACCGGCCGATTTACCCGTGGGGCTGAAGGCCACCGCAACCGGCGTCGAGATCACGTTTACTGACGCGCTGGACGCAAAGGCCGCGGCCGACCCCAAGAACTACGAAGTGAAGGTCTGGGGCCTGAAGCGGAGCCGGAATTATGGTTCGAAGCACATCGACGAGAAGGCGCTCGCGGTGTCGAAAGTGACCACCAGCGCCGACGGGAAGAGCGTCCGGCTCGAAATCGCGGATCTGGCCCCGACGTGGGGCATGGAGATCAAGTACCGCGTCAAAGGAATGGACGGGCGCGCGGTAACCGGCGTCATTCACAACACGATTCACCAGATGGGCAAGTAGCTCGCCACCCGGGGAACAACCGCAGGTCGCTTGCACCGGGGCCGTGCCGGCGGCCAATCGAGGGCGAGCAACCGCCGCAGCGCGGCACGACCGGCGGACGTTCACCATCAGCAGCGTGTGGCCCTTGTTGGACCGACAGTCCGGATCGACGCCCCACGATACCCCGCTCGGCAACGAGGTCCGCTTCCCCGCGCTGGGGCGCGAGGTACGGCAGCTTCTCGAAGCCGCGCCGATGCTTCGGTTTTCGCGCCATTTCTTGAAAATTTGTCGGCGCCCCTTTGCTTTGTTGATCTCGCCGCATAGGGCGCACGGGCGTGCTACGCTTGATCGAGTTCGGATCTCGGTCCGTTTATCGGAGTATAAACGTGCGGCTCGCCAAGGAAATGTTGCAGGTGCCCTTTTGGGCGGGCGGTCTCGCGCTCGTCGGCGGCGCAATCAGCCTCGTCACAGCAATCGTTTGCGAAGATGTCGGATTGGTCCGGTATCTGTCCCATCGGGAATCGTTACAGGCGGCGCTCCGGAGCCTGATCCTCGGCGCGACTGCCGGCGGGCTCCTGGGCTCCGTTTGGTCCGCCGGCCGGTGCAACTTCGCTTGGGGTTCAGTCCTCGAACCCGATGACGAGGTGTGGTGACGTGGGAACGGGGCGCGTGCCCCGTTCGGTCCCGCGCGACTTCAGCTCATCCGCTTCTTCAGCTCCGCGTCCACCGCGTCGAGGTACTCTTCGGTGGTCAGGTACGGGGTCTTGTCGCTGATGAGGATCGCTAGGTCCTTCGTCATCTTGCCCGACTCGACCATGTCCACGCACACCTTCTCCACGGTCTCGGCGAACGTCACCAGCTCGGGCGTGCCGTCCATCTTGCCGCGGTACACCAGCCCGCGGGTCCAGGCGAAGATGCTCGCGATCGGGTTCGTGCTGGTCGGTCGGCCCTTCTGGTGCTCGCGGTAGTGCCGCGTGACGGTGCCGTGCGCGGCCTCGGCTTCAACCGTTTTGCCGTCCGGCGTCGTCAGCACGCTGGTCATCAGCCCGAGGGAGCCGTACCCCTGCGCCACGGTGTCGGACTGCACGTCCCCGTCGTAGTTCTTGCACGCCCACAGATACCCGCCGTTCCACTTCATGTTCGCGGCGACCATGTCGTCGATCAGCCGGTGCTCGTAGGTGAGCTTCTTGGCGTCAAACTGTGCCTTGAACTCCGTGTCGAACACCTCCTGGAACAGGTTCTTGAACCGCCCGTCGTAGATCTTGAGGATGGTGTTCTTGGTCGAGAGGTACACGGAGTAGTCGCGCCCGAGCCCGTAGTTGAAGCACGCGCGGGCGAACCCCTTGATGCTGTCGTCCAGGTTGTACATGGCCATCGTGACGCCGCCGCCCGGGGCCTTGAACACCTCTTTCTCGATGGCCGGGCCGCCGTCCGCCGGGGTGTAGGTGAGTTTGACCGTGCCCGCGCCCGGGAACAGGATCTCGCTGGCCTTGTACTGGTCGCCGAACCCGTGGCGGGCGACCACCACGGGCTTGTTCCAGTGCGGCACGAGCCGGGGCACGTTCGCGCACACGATGGGTTCACGGAAGATGGTGCCGTTGAGGATGTTCCGGATGGTGCCGTTGGGCGACGGGTACATCCGCTTCAGGTTGAACTCTTTGACGCGGGCCTCGTCCGGCGTGATGGTCGCGCACTTCACCGCGACGCCGTACTGTTTGGTGGCTTCGGCCGAGTCGAAGGTCACCTTGTCGTCGGTGGCGTCACGGTGCTCGATCCCGAGGTCGAAGTATTTGAGATCGATGTCGAGGTACGGGAGGATGAGCTTTTCGCGGATCTTCTGCCAGATGATGCGGGTCATCTCGTCGCCGTCCATCTCGACGACGGGGTTCTTCACCTTGATCTTGGCCACGGGGAAAGGCTCCAAAGGGGGACGCGCAAACGGTGTAAAGCCGTTAGTTTATCCGCAGACCGGAAGTGTGAACAGAAGGACGCCTGCGCAAATGCCCGAACCGCCCA
>DASWYH010000673.1:0-1840 GCA_036405095.1 Gemmata sp.
AGGACAAGTTCACCGAGCTCAACGAGAAGCGCACCAAGGTGGCCGAAGAGGCCAAAAAGGTCGTGGACGAGGCCCTCACCGCGGACCAGAAGAAGCGGCTCCACCAGATCGCCATCCAGGTCATGGGCTTCAACGTGTTCAGCAGCTCCGAAGGCCGGGGCGGCAAGGGCGGCAAGGGCGGCGGCGGGTTCGGCGGGGCCAGCGAAGCGCAGAAGGCGATCCAGAAGGAAGTCAGTGAGGCGCTGAAGCTGAGCGACGCGCAGAAGAGCACCATCAAGGGGCTGGTGGACGACTTCAACAAGGAGTCCCGCGAGATCCGGAGCGAAGCCGGCATCGGCGGCTTCGGCATGAAGGGCGGTGGCAAGGCCGCGGACCCGGAGAAGGTCGAAGTGGCCAACAAGAAGGTCGACAAGCTCCGCAAGGAGACCTGGGCCAAGGTCGAGGAGGCCCTGGACGGCACCCAGAAGGCCGCGTGGAAGGGGCTCGTCGGCGAGGCGTTCGATACCAGCAAGCTCCGCCCGATCGCCCCGAAGAAGGACTGACCTTTTGAGGGCCGGACGTGCTCCGAGGCCCGCCCAACTACGGGGCGGGCCTCTTTCGTTTTAGACCACCGGTGCGGGAAGCGGCCCCACGTCAAACCGCGCGTGTTTGAGGAACCCCTTCGTCCCCAACAGCGGCGCGAGCAGCCCAAGGGACGCGTCGCGCAGCCAGCACGCCGCCCGCCCCTCGACCTGACCCAATCGACCGAGCCGCCACGACTCGCGCGTGACCGCAGCCGTGCGCGAGCGGCGGGCCGCGGTGAACGCTTCCAGCCCGCGCGCCGGGTCGCGCGCGATCGCGAGACAGCGGGCGAGCACCACAGCGTCTTCGAGCGCCTGGCACCCGCCCTGCCCGAGGTTCGGGGTGGTCGGGTGCGCGGCGTCGCCGATGACCCCGATCGGTCCTTTCGACCACACCCGCACCGGGGGCCGGTCGAGAATGTCGTTCCGGAACACGTGGTCCGCCGGGGTGGTCGCGAAGAGCGCCGGGGCCGGGTCGGCCCACCCCGCAAACGCCTGAATGAGGAAGGCCCGCTCGTCCGGTTCGTGCCCGCCGGGCGGGGCGTTCTTCGTGGCGAACCAGTAGACCCGGTCACCGGGGAGCGTGGTGATACCGAGCCGCTGCCCGCGCCCCCACCACTCCCCCACGTACCCAGGTTCGACGCACGCGGGCCGCGGGCAGATGCCGCGCCAGCACGTGTACCCCGCATACCGGAGCGGCTCAGGCCCGCGCACCGCGGTGCGAACGACGGAGCGGATGCCATCGGCCCCGATGACGACATCGCCGGCGTCGGTGTGCCCGTTCGCGAACCGGGCCGTTGCGCCTGCGCCCCCGACATCTACGGCAGCGCACTCGAACCCGTACCGGGCCGTTCCCGGCGGGAGCTGCGAAGCGAGGGCGGTGACGAGGTCCGCGCGATGAACCATCCGAACCAGCTCCGGTAAAGCGTACCGGGCTTCCAGCTCGGGCGCGCGCAGCGCGATTTGTACCGTCCGGCCGTTGCGGCCCCGCACCTCGGAACGGGTCATTTTGAGCGCCACGGCCCGCACCGCAGCGCCGGCCCCGATGTGATCGAGCGCACGAAGGGCGTTCGCCCACAGGCTGATCCCCGCTCCGACCTCGCGCAACTCCGGGGTGCGCTCGTACACCACGACCTCGGCCCCGACCTTCCGGAGCGCGACGGCGGCAGCCAGCCCGGCGATGCCCGACCCGATGATGATGACCCGCACGCCCGTTCCGCCGCTACGAGGGAGTGACGCCCGGGGTGATCCTACGAGAGCACGGGCGGCGCGCGAAGAGG
>DASWYH010000674.1:0-5525 GCA_036405095.1 Gemmata sp.
TTGCGATGGACCGCGAGGCCGTCAACGAGGAGTACTTCGAGCCACCGTTCAAGGGCAAGGTACTTCCAAAGGCCGGCCCCCTGATCCCGAAGGGAGGAATCGACCAGGATCGGTACGAGGACGGCGGGGTGGCGACGTTCGAGAGCGGGGCGCGGGTGTTGGCCGAGTGGTTCGGGGAGTGCTGGCACGCGGCTGGCGGGGCGGACTTCCAACTGCCGGCGTACATCAACCTGCACGCCAGCTCTCGATACTTCGACCTGCACACCCGTCGGTGGGTGCGGGCTACTGAGATCGGGGCGGAGCAAGGCGCCGAACCGGGCGCTGCACCGGACCCGGCCATCTGATCTGTTTGTTGTGGCTCATCGAGCGTCCGAGTATGTTGCGGGAGTCGCGGCCGGGCCGGTGAGCTTCATGTTCGGCTTCTGGAGGCGACGTTGACGATTACGCTCGCCGTCAAAAACCTGCCACACCACAGTGACTCCCCGCGACCGGTGTTCGTGGCTGGACGTTTATGGCTTGACGCCACCGGGGCGCGTCTGTTCGATTGGAACAGTGAGTTGTCCGCTCCACTGGCCGACCCGGAGGCGTGCGCGGCGGTGCGAGCTGCCCTTCCCCCACCGGGCGAGTACCTCGGCGGCGCGCTCATGCAGGTGTGGGTTCGGGATGGGCCAGAGTTGCACGGGGCGTATTGGGTGTTGCTCGGCGACTTGGAGGAGGCACCTGCTTCGGAGTGGGGGCCGCGCGTACCGGTACGACCAGTCCCGTCCGAGTACGATTACGTCCGGTGAACAAAGGCACGCCGAACCGGCCGCTGCACTGGACCCGGCCACGTGATCTGTTTTTCGCTGCTCACCGCGCGTCGTTGGCACCGGTTGCGATCCCGGCCGGGCCGGTGAGCTTGTTGTTCGGCAGTCAGAGGGCGTCGCGGGTGCTGGCACACTGCTGCGAGGACATGAGGCGCCAGGTGGAGGCGGTGTGTGACCGGCACCCGAACCGTCATGGCTGCCCTGATGCGCTCGTGGGTTACTCACCGCGGTTCCGGGAGTATGGGTTACTGATCCACGATGGGGGCTCGTCTCGGCATTCGGTTCTGCCCGTGGTGCGGCACCCGGTTGCCGGCGTCACTGCGGGACGAGTGGTTCGCCGAGTTGGAGCGGCATGGCATCGACCCCAGTGCGGGCGAGGTGCCCGCGGCGTTCCGGTCGTCTGCGTGGTGGGCGGGCGCAGGAGCCGAACCCGGCGCGGCACCGGACACCGCCGGCTGACTTGGGATGCATCGCTCATCGGGTGATGGCGGTGCAGGTGAACTTGATGTTCGGCAAGCAGAGGGACGCGACCGTGCGCGGTTCTTGGGCGGTATGCGTGGCGTCGGTCGGCCTGCTGCTCGTGGGCATGGTCTACGGGTGCATCTGGTACGCCATCCCGGACCGGCCTGTGGCGCGGGAGTGGCCGGTATACGGCCCGCTGCTGCTGGCTCCGTATGCACTGGCCGCCCTCGGGTGTTGGTTCTCCCCGAACGGGCTCGCCCGTGCCCTCGCGGCGCTCATCGTGCTGGCGGGGGTGATGGTCGCGCTCGTCGCGTTGTACGATGCCTGGCCCACTTTCTGCGGCGGCCCGGCCCCGGGGATGCCCGCGTCGGCGCTTGTGTCGGGTGTGCTACTGGTGTGTCAGTACTGGGCTGGGGTCGCCGCAATGGTCAGCGGGCTTGCCGGCCGGCACAAGACGCCGGACCCAGCGTGATGCGAGGCTGGTGAGGCGAGCGTGGTGGCGCGGAATCGCACAGGTAGTAAGCCGAACCGGGCGCTGCACCGGACCGCGAGATCGGCGCTGTTCCCAGTACCGTGTCGCGATGGGCGCGGCCGGTGAGCTTATTGTTCGGCGGCGGGTCGGCGACTGGGAACCGTGTCGCGTGCGAGCGAACGGTTGGTCCGTAGTGCGTGTGACGGTGGCGTCGCATGAGGTGGCGGGTCTCGCGGCGGCCCGTGTGGTCCGATGCAGTGGCCCCACGCACGGGGCGGTGTCGCTCGCGCTCCGCAGAGGCGCGGCGGCGGCTGGGGCGCTGCGGATGCGCGGAGCCGAGGGCGCGAGTCGAAGAAACGTGTCGCGGGCCGAACCCGGCGCTGCACCGGACCGCGAGATCTCCGTTGTTTCCAATCCGGTTCGCGGCGTGCGCGGCCGGTGAGCTTGATGTTCGGCGAAGTACTCATGACCATCTTTGACGAGCTACTCCTGATCAAATGGCCCAACGAATTCATCATCGAATACTGCGATGGATTAAAAGAGCGATTGCTTCGTGGTGAGGGCGTCGCCATCACGCCGCCGGCCGATGATCCCGAGGGGATCGGGGGCATTAGCGCCGAACTCCCGAAGAAGCACCCACGGAATCAGAGCATCGGCCGATGCGTTCGCTTCGATCAGTTGCGGGCCATCTACACAACTGATGGGCGTCAGCTCTGGCGCGGAGCCGAACCGGGCGCTGCACCGGGCCCGGCCAGGTGAGTTGTTTCCCGTTGCCCACCAATGCTCGTGTCGGCTGGTTGTGATCCCGGTCGGGCCGGTGAGCTACTGGGTCCAGACTGGCTAATGCTCCCGTGGTTCGACGGAAAGGCCGAAAATCGTAGCGTTTCAGCCTTACGGTGGGAGCATTAGCCAGGCTGGACCCAGTATTTGTTCGGCACCCGGAGAGGGCGCGGCGCCGGGGACCGCATCGCGTGCGAGCGAACGGCTGGTCCGCAGTGCGTGAGGCGGTGGTGTCGGGTGCGCGGGGTCGGTTCCGTGGCGTCCCCAGCGGTGATCCGGGGCGCACGCACGGGGTGGTGTCGCTCACGCCCCGTATCGGCACGGTGGCCCGGGCTCTGCGGATACGCGAGGCCCGGCAGAAGTGTAAGGGCGGTGTGCGCGAGTCGGAGAACCGCGTCGCCGCCGAACCGGGCGCTGCACCGGACCGCGGGATCGGCGCTGTTTTGAGCACCGATCGCGATGTGCGCGCCCGGTGAGCTGATTGTTCGGCGGCGGAGGGCACACGATGTTCGGGTGGCTGTGGCGAAGATCGTCCGCGGGCTTCGAGCAACTCGCCGTGAACTACGAACGCATCCGGCAGTCGTTCGGCCAGCGATTCCCAACCGGCGGGTTTAGCAGTTGCGACTTCCGCCCACACTTCGCCGGGCACGGTCACAACGCTTGGTCGGAGATCATGCCCACCGAGACCGTTGAGGAGACGTGCGCCTTGGGGTATGCTCGGTTAGTTGAGATGGTCGATTTCCTCCGGCCGCTCCAACCGTTGTTTGGACCGCACGACCGGATTCAGTTCGCGGTCGGCTTCCCAATCACTGTCAAGGCGGTGAACCGCCGGATGTTCAAGGGCTGGTTCCCGGTAGCGCGGTTGGAACAGGTGAAGCCGCCGGACTTCGCGTCCGTGGGCGGGGCCATCGGGGAGAACGGCAGTTGGTTCGAGGGGCTGTGGCCTGGGGTTGTCTGGCAAGAGGCCGAACCCGGCGCTGCACCTGACACCGCCATCTGATGTGCGTTGTGGTGCTCACTGTATGATAGCGGCGCAGGTGATCTCATTGTTCGGCCCCGCGCGGGCACCCACGGGGGTGGGCGCGATGTCGATCGGGTAGCCCGCCCCCCATCCCAAGTGGCTGCCCCGACCCGCGCCCACCCCGCGCGGACGGCATGGGTGTCGCTCACCTGCGGGGGCGGCTTGTTCGCGGGGCCGAACCGCGGAGCTCACCCGCGTACCGCCCACTTGATACGTGGCTGGGCACGGGGCCGAACTCTCCGCGACACGCCGCGCGCGCCGGTGGTCCCAAGGGGAACGCTCCTTTACAGGGGCGCGCAGGTGAGCTCCGCTGTTCGACGAGAGGAGGACACACGGATGTGGATGCGCGTGAGTGTTTTGGTAGCGGCCGTGAGCGTGTTGCTCATCGGCGTGGCCCCAGCCCCGGCCCGGTTCATTGAGGACTGGCCCTACGATAAGCTCTTCAAGAACGCCGATGTGGTCGTGTTCGCCGAGGCGACGAAAACGGAGCCCGTCGCCGATGAGCCGCTAAGGGGGCACCCGTGGCCCTGCGAACTGGTCGGCCAAAACACGACCTTCAAAGTGAAGCACGCCCTCAAGGGAAAGGTCGCGGGTGATTCCATCAAGGTCCTGCACTTCAAGCTCGGTCCGCCGAAGAAGGGGCAGGTGGCGGTCATCATTGAGAACGGGCCTCTGCTCGTCGCGTTCCGCACCGCCGGGGTCATCGTCAAGGCCAAGGGCGACGAAGAGAATACGATCTTGCCTCAACCGGAATACCTGCTGTTCCTCAAGAAAATGAAGGACGGGCGGTACGAGCCCGTGTCCGGGCGGATCGACCCGGCGCTGTCAGTCAAAGAGGTGTCCGCTCCGCTCGAGAAGGTGCTCGGCGGCGGCAAATGAGGGCGCGGGCGCCGAACCCGGCGCGGCACCGGACCGCGAGATCCACGTTGTTCCCAGTACCGTGTCGCGATGTGCGCGGCCGGTGAGCTTATTGTTCGGCCGCATGTCCGGTCCCGCCGGGGCCGGCGCGAGGCCTTTCCGGGACGCCCCCGACCCGAGTGGTGGCACGGCCCTGCGCCGGCCCCGGCGGCGTGGGGACGAATGGGTGTCGCTCGGCGACGCGCGAGCGCCACGCGGCCGAACCGCGCTCCGCAGTCGTGGCGCGCACGCGGCCGAACCGGTCGCTGCGGCGAGCGCGCCAAGATCGCTCCCGGGGCGAAACTCGTGCGGGGTTCGCGCGTCGCGGAGCTCGCGGTTCGGCTACCGGAGGGCGCGGATGGGCGGAGTCGTCATCGGACCCTACGCGGAGTGGGTCCTCACCGACGCAGAGTTCCTTGCAGCGTTCCCGCAGGACTCGTCCGGATGGAAGGATCCGTTTTGGGCGATCCTCGAGGAGTGCGAGTTGGGAGGGGCATGGGGCCGAACGCTCCCGCCCGTGGAGGACATCGGCGGGGGCCAGTACCGGCGATTCTGCTTCGTCTGGTAGCCACGCCGGGACGGGCGGTTGCAACCGCTCACCGGCTTAGTCGCCGGGTTCGATGTCGGATCGTTGGATCTGCGGGGGATCGATGGCGAGGTGGGGGCCGAGGTCGCCGCAATGACTCGGGCGTGCGGCCCGGCGCTGGACCGAATCGCGGTGCGGGTCGGCCGCCCGCCGTTGTTGCGTTGGGGAGTAGTGTGTTGGCGCCCGGACTGACGGGCGTCGACGTGATTCGGGAACCGTCACACGGCCGAACCCGGCGCTGCACCTGACCCCGCCCGCTGATTCGGGACGTGGCGGTGCAGGTGAGCTGATTGTTCGGCAGCCAGAGGGCACAGCGGTGGAGCGAGGGTGTACCTGGGCCTTCGAGGTGATCGTCGAACGCATCTTCTCGGGCATCTGGAACCTCTTCTTCCAACCGCTATACCGCGGGTTTGAGCAGAGCCACCTGGTTTGCCGGTGGCTTATCTGGCTCGTCATCGGAGGTGGGATTACTGCTTGCCTCATCGGCTGGGTCGGCCAACA
>DASWYH010000675.1:0-2227 GCA_036405095.1 Gemmata sp.
AAGCGGACTTCGCGCTCGGCGTCGAGACCGACCACGTGTGCCCCGATAACGGCCCCACGCGCTGCATCGGCGGTAAGCTCTTGCTCGTTGGTGACGACGAAGAGATACTCCTGTCCGACTGCCGGCTCATCGAAATACGGAGCGCATAAGGTTGCGACCTGGGCCGCGGGCGCCCCACTCGTCGGGACGTTGCGCCCCGAGCTATGCGCCACCCGGAAACGCGCCACATCAGCCGCCCCACCGAGGGCTCCGAACTCGAAACACGCCCACTCGAAACACGCCCACTCGAAACGATCCGGCGGCACATTATCTGCATGTCGCGCCGGGCCAGTGACACATTACGCGAACATTCGCTCGCGCCCGAATTCTTTTCTTTACTTCGGACGAACGGCCGGTTAAGTTCAATATCGCCGTTTCGTCTCCTCGTTCATTCAAACGGTGCGCCATGTCCACACGTCGTCACGGGTTCACGCTGATCGAGTTGTTGGTGGTGATCGCCATCATCGCGATCCTGATCGGGCTGCTTCTGCCGGCCGTTCAGAAGGTGCGCGAGGCCGCCGCGCGCATGTCGTGCAGTAACAACCTCAAACAGATGAGCCTCGCGCTGCACAGTGCCAACGATGCCAACGGTTACCTCCCGCAGTTCGGCTGGCCGTGGCCCAAAAACAGCACCACGATCCCCCAGTCGTCAACGTTCTGGTCGATCCTGCCGTACATGGAACAGGACAACCTGTACAAGAGCCTCCCGGCGGGCCAGAGGTCGTCGTACTTCAACGGCTCGGGCACCCCGGCGGTGGTGAAGGCGTACATTTGCCCGTCGGACCCCACCAACCAGGGCGGGTTCGCAATCGGTTACAACGTGGCGAGCTACAACGTCAACGGAATGGTGTTCGCAACCGGGCAGTACCCGAGCTTGGGCAGTTCGTTCACCGATGGCACCTCGAACACGGTCGCGTTCGTCGAACACATTGTGCTTTGCCGGAACCCGGCCGGCGGGAACAACGCGACCGACGGGCGGAGCGTGTGGCCGGCGACCAATTTGACCACCGGCGACCCGATCGTCTACTGGCCCGGGATCGCAACCACTGCCTCACCGCCCGGGGTCGGACCCACAGGGTTCGCGGTCCAATATTCGACTGCAATGATCGCAGACCCGGCGAACGGTAACGTCGCGAGCTTCAAGGTCCCGCAAGCCTCGCCGAGCCTGGGCACCTCGGGCACCTGTGACCCGACAACTGCGAACAGCATGCACTCGGGGACCGTGTTGGCCGGGCTCGGCGACGGGAGCGTCCGCGGGATCAACTCCTCGATCAGCCTGCGGACCTGGAACGCGGCGCTCTCGCCCGCCGGGGGCGAGGTACTCGGCAGCGATTGGTAATCTCCTTCTGCTTTGTCACTGAGGGCACCCGATGGCTGTTCGTTTTCTGGGGGGAGTGTTCGGGCTCGCCGGTGCCGCGCTGCTCGTCGGGTGCGGCGGCAGCGGCCCCGCACCCGCTACCGTATCCGGCGAAGTGAAGGTGAACGGGGTTGCGGTCGAAAAGGGGGTGATTTCCTATATTCCGGCCGACAGCACGGGCGCGCCTGCAACAGGAGACATCAAGAACGGGCGTTATGAAATCGCCACCACCGCGGGCAAGAAGCGCGTGCAAATCTCGGTGCCGGTCGTGAAAGATCGGCGCAAGGAATCGCAGGCCCCGGACGCGCAGTGGGTCGAAATCACAGCCGAGACGCTTCCGGAGAAGTACAACGCGAAAACTGAACTCACATTCGACGTAGTCGCGGGCAGCAACACCAAAGACTGGGCGCTGGACACCAAAAAGAAGTAAGGGAGTCCAGTAGTTTCAAGTGGTCCGTGCTTCACTCCGTTCTGCGTGCCCTTCAGATTCCGGTGTTCGGTTCTTGCCTGTTCGGCACACTGCTAACTGACCACTGACCACCTGAAACTGCGGAATCGAATCAAAGTCGCCGTGGCGCGTTCCGTGCGAACCGGCGCCCCGCACCCACGCCGCGGTTCTTGCTCAGGCGGTAGTGAGGCGATATGATGGGCGCGTCGGTCAGGTCGGCTGGGTTTAGCTCACTACTCTACAACCGGCCGATGTTGCGTCGGCCCTGCGCCTTTTATGGCTTCCCACGCGGGGAAGGCTGTTTCAGCACCGCTTTCGGGCGTCCGCCAATTCGGCCCTTAACGGTCTGGCGCAACCTCGTGGGTCGTGGTTCCGTTAAGGGC
>DASWYH010000676.1:0-1833 GCA_036405095.1 Gemmata sp.
CACTCCCGCAACTGCCGCTCGACCTCCGCCGGGGCCGTCGAGCCGTAGCTCCGGAACGCCGCGAGGCTGTTCGCCACACCGAGAGATTCTTTCACCCCCGGCGCCGGGAACAGTTCCCCGGGCAGGTCCGCGAGCCGGCACTTCCGCTGCTCGCACTCGCGCACCAGGCTCCCGACCGCTTCGTGGGCCGAGCGCATCGGGACCCCGCGCGCGATCAGTGCTTCCATCAGGGTCGTGGCGTCGAGGAACCCGTCTTCGAGGCGCGCGTGGATCACCTCGCGCCGGAGCTTCGTTTGGCTCACCAGCGGCGCCGCGACCGCAAGGCACCCCTGAACCGTGTCGAAGGCGTCGAAGATGGCGGTTTTGTCCTCCTGCAAGTCGCGGTTGTAGGCGAGCGGCAGGCCCTTCACCAGCAGGAAGAGCTGTTGCAGCGCGCCGATCACCCGCCCGGACTTGCCGCGCGTCAGCTCCAGCACATCGGGGTTCTTCTTGTGCGGCATGATGCTCGATCCCGTGCAGAACGCGTCCGGCAGGTCGAGGAAGTTGAACTCGGTCGTGCTCCAGATCACCCATTCTTCGGCCCAACCGCTGAGGTGCGCGGCGATGAGCGACAGGCCGAACACGAACTCCAGCGCGAAATCGCGGTCGCTCGACACGTCGAGGCTGTTGCGCGCGACCGCGTCGAAGCCCAGACCGGCGCGCACGGACTCGCGGTCGATGGGGAGCGACGTGCCCGCGAGCGCGGCGGCCCCCAGGGGCAGCACGTTCACCCGCTTGCGGCAGTCGGCGAGCCGGTCGCGGTCGCGCTGGAACTTCTCGGCGTAGGCCAGAAAGTAGTGCGCCGCCAGCACCGGTTGCGCGCGCTGGAGGTGCGTGTACCCGGGCAGGATCACGTCGCGCTCGCGCTCCGCGGACCCGACGAGCGCCCGTTGCAGTTCCACAAGGAGCGCGTCCAGCTCGTCGATCGCGTCGCGGGTCCAGAGCTTCAGGTCCGTGACCACCTGGTCGTTGCGGCTGCGCCCCGTGTGGAGCTTGCGCCCCGTGTCGCCGAGCTTCGCGATGAGGGCCCGCTCGATGTGCGTGTGGATGTCTTCGAGCGAGATCGTGAACTCCATCCGGCCCGCTTCAATGTCGGCACCGATCTCCTCAAGTGCCGCCACGATCTGCGCGCCCTCGTCCGGGGTGAGCAGCCCCACCCCGGCGAGCATCCGCGCGTGCGCCTGGCTCCCGATGATGTCGTGCCGGTACAAGCGGCGGTCGAAGCTGATCGACTCCGTGAACGCTTCCACACGGGCGTCCGTGCTCCCGCTGAACCGCCCGCCCCACGTCTTCTGACTCATAATCGTTATTTGCCGTTCTTCGGGCGGGACACGGCTTCGCGGCCCCGCCACAGCCACGCGGGCGACGGGACCGCGCGAAGCCGCGTCCCGCTCCAAGATGTGGTTTTAGGATTTCTTGGGCCGCCTGACACTTTCGGCGCGCGGGCGGGGTACACTGTGAAACGCCCCTCACCCCGGAGTTCCCGAAAATGCGATTCCGCTGGCTCGCCGCGCTCGCCGTGGCCGCTCTCTCGACCGGCCTCGCGTCGGCCCAACCGAAGGCCGTTGAGCCGACGGTCGAAGTGCGCCTGCGCTCCGTCAACGATCTGGTGGACAAGTTCGAGTACGTCGCGGGCCTGGCCGGCAAAGAGGACGCCGCCGCCCAGGTGCGCGAACTCATCAAGGCGCTCAGTGCCGACAAGAAGGGCATCGAGGGCATCGACCCGAAGAAGCCGTTCGGCGCCTACGCGGTGCTCGAAAAGGACGTGGCCACCAGCCCGTTCGTGATCATGAT
>DASWYH010000677.1:0-13472 GCA_036405095.1 Gemmata sp.
GACGCGCGCGGCCGGGTGCACGGCGATTTCTCGCGCGGGTTCGTGAACGAGGTGGTGATCGACGCGGCCGTGTTCGCCGAGCGGGGCGACGAGCTCTGGGCCGTGTCCCCCGTGTCCGAGCTGCACCTCGGGCACCTCGAACCCGCCGCCGAGCGGTTGGCGGATTGCCCCCACCTCGCCCGGGTCCGCGCGCTGAACCTCAGCGGGGCGGTCGCCCCCGCCGCGCTCCGCACGCTGCTGGGGTCGCCGCACCTCGCGGGGCTCCACCGCCTGGCACTCGAATCGCTGCCGTTCGAGGACGACGACATTCGGGCGCTCGCCGAAGGGGCCGCGTGGCCGTCGCTTCGGTCGTTCTCGGTGTCCGAGTGCCCGGCGACGGGCGCGACCCTGCCGGAGCTGGTCGGCCGCTTCCCGCATCTCGAGTCCTTGTCGCTCTCGTTCATGCAGTCGTTCGCCGGCCGGCACCTTGCCGGCGTCCTGGCCGCGCTGAACCCGGACCGCTTTCGGACCCTCGGGGCCGACTACACGTCCCTCGGCACCGCGGGGATGCGCGCCCTCGCCGGGGCCACGCGGCTGACCGGGATCACGGAGCTCTGGCTCCGCGGGTGCGGCTTCACGTCCGAGTCGATGGAGGTGCTGGCCGGCACCACGCACCTCAAACAGGTCAAGAAGCTGTACCTGGGCAACGACGACCTGGGCGAGGCCGGCGGGGTCGCGGTCGCCGGGTGGCCCGGCCTCCGAACGCTCCAGGTGATCCACTTCGACCGCGGCAACATCGGCACGGGCGGGGCGGTGGCCCTGGCCACGTCGCCGCACCTCGGCCGGCCCGAGGAGCTGTTCCTGCGAGGCAACGGGATCGGGGACGCCGGCGCGGAAGCGGTCGCCGCCTGTGACGGGTTCTCGGAGCTCCGCGAGCTCGAGCTGTCGCGGAACCGGATCACCTCGGCGGGAGCGCGAGCGCTGGCGACCTCACCACGGCTCCGCCACCTGCGCCAGCTCCAGCTCGAATACAACGCGCTCGACGACGAGGGGGCCGGCGCCATCTCGGCGTCGCCGCACCTGCGCGGGCTGCGCTGGCTGACGCTCGCCGACAACGCGATCAGCCGGGAGGCGGGCCGGCGGCTGGTCGCGGCACTGCCGCAGCTGACGGTGTTCAGCGCCGACGCCGGCTTCCTGACCGACGAACACCTCGAAGCGGTCCGGGCCGGACTTCATGCGGGCGGGTCCGACGAAGATGTGGACGCGGCCGTCGGTGACCGGCTTGTGCAGGCGATCCTCGACAACCCGGACGACATGAAGACGCGCGAACTGTACGGCAGCTTCCTGCGCGACGTGAACTCGCCCTGGTGGGTCGTCGTCGGCCTTGAGAACCCGCAGGCCGCGGCCCCGGAGGAGGTCGCCGAGCGCTGGCGCACGTGGTTCGCACAGGGCCGCGATTCCTGGCTGGCACCGCTCCTGCCGTGGGCGGAACTGTTCGACGACCGCGAGTCGTTCGACCGCGGGTTCCTCCGGAAGGTACGGTTCAACGGCCCGGTCCCGGACGCGGTCGCGGACGAGCTGGCCCGGTTCCCGCCCCTGGCGCTGCTCCCGTTAGAGGTGCAGCGCGGGAACATGACCGGCGAGGGCGCGTTCCAGGTGCTCGCCCGTCGCCGGCACCTCGCACGCATGTCGCGGCTCGAGTTCGTCGCCGTCACACCGGCCGAGCTGGCGCACGTCCTCGCGTCCCCGTACGTCACCGGACTGGAAGAACTCGCGTTCGGCCCCTGCGGCCTGACCGACGCCGCCGCGCACCTGCTCGCACCGGCGGCCCCCGCGAACCTCACGGCACTCGATTTCGGTGCCGGCCGGGATGAATCGGGTGGCCAAGCGAATCGCATCGGACCCGAGGGGATCGCCGCACTCGGGGCGTCGCCGCGCCTGGCGGGGCTGAGGGCGCTCGGGCTCGCGGGGAACGGCACCGTCGGCGACCGCGGGGTGGCGGCTCTGCTCACCGCGCCCGGCCTCGCGAAGCTGGAACACCTGGACCTGCGATCAACCGACGTGACGATCGACGCCGTGCGCGCGCTGGCCCGGAACCCGGGGTCGGGGCGGCTCCTCACACTTCGGCTCGGCGGGGGCGACCGGCTGACCGACGAAGCGGTGCGAGAGCTGGCCGGTTCGCCGCTCCTGCGGAACCTCGAAGTGCTTGACCTGGAGCAGACCGGAGGGGACGCTCCCGGCGACGGAGCCGCCCGAGAGCTCGCCGCTTCGGAGGCCCTGGCCGCGCTGAACGGGCTCTCCGTCCGGGGGTGGAAACTCACCGACCGCGGTCGCGATGCCCTGCGGACCCGGTTCGAGGACCGGGTGGCGTGGGAATAAGTTCGGGCCTGTTGCGGAGGCTGCGGGTTGCCGCGACGAGCGTGTTCCAGCGCGGTACGGCGACCCGCGCCACCAGCACTGTCTCGTTGCTCGTTCTCCCCGGGCGCCCGACGATGTTCGGGGACCACCGGCGCCCGGCCCCCGTCTGGTCGTTGAATGTGCCGCCGGTGTGGCTCTCGGCGCGGCCGGCCACCGAAGCGGCCGTTCGCGCCAGCGCGACGGGTACGTGCGGCTTCGTGTCTCCCGGCCAGACTCGCGAACCCGTCCGACGGCCGCGGTGTCATCACCAAACCATGACACGGAGTGCGCCTGTGCCGCTCGACCCGCGCCTCACCCGACTCGACGAGAACCGCTTGCGGGTTAACAATCCGCACGGCGTGGATACCACCCTGTTCGCAAACGAGCAGGTGCCCGTCGAGCCTTCGGCCGTGACCGAGTTGATTGAGTTGCTGAACCTCCAGGAAGCGGTGCGGGAGGTCGCCGCGGCTACACCCGACAGCTTCGACCGCGCCCCCGGGATCGTTCGCGTCGCCGTCACCCCGGACTTCCACAAGGCCCGCGGAATCCCGGTGGGCACGGTGCTGGCCACCCGCGGGTTCGTCGTCCCGCAGGCCATCGGCAACGACATCAACTGCGGGATGCGGTTGCACACCACCACGCTCCGCCCGGACGACGTCGCGGCGAAGATGGACGAACTGGAGACCGCGTTCCGGCACCTCTACTTCGAGGGCGGGCGGAACATCCCGATGACCCGCGACCAGCGGTACGCGATGCTCACCGGCGGCCTCGAAGGGGTGCTCGGCGCGACGGCGGACCTGGATGAAGGGTTGTGGCCGCTCGTCCGCGAACTCGGCGTGGGCGATCAACTCGACCGGGTCGAGCGGCGCGGCAGCCTCCCGGCGGGCCGCGTCTTCGGTTTGTCGGACTTCATGGGCGCGGGCGACCGGCTCAGCCGCGACGGGCAGATCGGGAGCATCGGCGGGGGCAACCACTTCGTCGAGATCCAGAAGGTCGAGAAGGTGCTCGACGGCACGGTCGCGCACGCCTGGGGCCTCAAGCCGGGCACCGTCACCGTGATGGTTCACACCGGCTCAGTGGGTATCGGGCACCTCTGCGGCGGTCACTACCGCGACGTCGTGAAAAGGATCTACCCGGAGACGTTGAAGCACCCGGCCAATGGCGTGTTCGTGCTCCCCGAGGGCGCCCGCCACCGCGAGCACGCGGAGACGTTCTGGGACGCGCTACACAACGCCGCCAACTTCGCATACACGAACCGCATGTTCCTGGCGGTGATGGCGGTGGCCGGGATGCGGCAGGTGTTCGGGGACAGCGTCGGGTGCGACCTGGTGTACGACGCCCCGCACAACTTCGTGCGGAAGGACGAGATCGGCGGCGAGGAGGTGGTCCTCCACCGCAAGGGCGCGACGCCGGCCCGCGGGTTCGAGGCGATGGCGGGGACGCCTTTCGCCCACTACGGAGAGCCGGTCCTGGTGCCGGGCTCGATGGGCGCCAGCAGTTTCGTGATGGTCGGCCAGGGGAACGCCGAGTCGATGGCCAGCGCCAGCCACGGGGCCGGGCGCGCGCTCAGCCGGGGCGAGGCGATGCGCGGGTTCGACGAGGAGTTCCGCAAGTTCATGGCAGAGTTCCGGGTGGTGACGCCGACCGACCTGCGCCGGGCCGATGTGCGCCAGCGGCCGGACATCCTCAGCAAGAAGCTGGAGGAGATCAAGCAGGAGGCGCCGTTCGCGTACAAGGGCATCGGCCCGGTGGTGCACACGCTCGCGGCCGCCGGGATCGCGCGGCCGGTGGCGGAACTCCGGCCGCTCATGACCATCAAGGGGTGAGTGACGGCACCCGCCGCCCACCCCGCAGGAGACCTGCGGTGCCAGCAGCGCATGAGATCCGGGCCGACTTCGATCGGGACACGATCGTCATCTACCAGGCGTATTCCCCCGCCATCGCCGGCGCCGCGCTCGCGGCCGGGCGGTTCGTCCCGCCGTTCTCGTTCCACCGCATGACCTGGGTGAAGCCGTCGTTCCTCTGGCTCATGCACCGCAGCAACTGGGGCCAGAAGAGCGGGCAGGAGCGCGTCCTCGCCGTGCGGATGACGCGGGCGGGGTGGGAGAAGGCGCTGTCGCTTGCGGTCCTGACCTCCTTCGAGCCGGGCGCGGTCGCGTCCCCCGACGAGTGGGCCGGGCAGTTCGCGGCCGCGCGGGTGCACCTGCAGTGGGACCCCGAGCGGTCCCTGCGCGGGACCGGCCTTCCGTACTCCAGCATCCAGGTGGGGCTGGGCCGAGACGTGATCCGGGAATTCGTCGAGGAGTGGGTCGTCGGGATCGAGGACTACACCACCCGCGTGCGGAAGATTTACGGCCTGCTCCAGTCCGGGAATGCGGACAAGGCCAGGCGGCACCTGCCGCCGGAGCGGGTCTATCCGGTCGGCGGCGAGCTCGGGCGGCGGTTACGGATCGACAGTGGCCGATGAAGGCTCGCGACACGCCCCGGCGCTGCTCCCGGGTGGCGCGCGGCGTGTAAGATGGATGCCACATCCGGTGCGCCGTCCCATTACTCCCGGGTTCTCAACATGTCCGACGAACAGGCCTTTCTTCGCTCCCTTCTCGCGAACCCCTCGGACGACACGCTCCGGCTCGTCTTCGCCGACTGGCTGGACGACCGCGGTGACCCGCGGGGCACGTTCCTCCGGCTGGAGGTCGCCTTTCAACGGGCCGATGAAGCCTCCCGCGCGGAGCTGAGCGAACGATTGCACCACGCCCGGTGCGGTCTCGATGCCCGCTGGCTCGCGCTCGTGGACCGGCCGCAACCCGGCTGGCGGATCGTCCGGATCGGTGAGCACACGAAGGCCTACGGCCGGGCCATCCCGGCGTTCATCCACAACGGCAGCTATCACTTCGCGCCCGTTGAGGCGTGCGGCGACGGCGCGATCAACTGCTGGGGGTTCGTCGACGCGCCGCTGTTCCGGGACAAACTCGCCCAGGGCTGGGTCGTGCCGCGAGCCCGCGTCGGGGGCACCCTGAGCATCCACAATCTGGGCCAGGCCCGCGTCGAGGCGGCCGAGTGGGACCGAACCCGCGGCGACATCGAGCGGGAGGTGCTGGACGCGATCCGCGAGACGAACCCGGCGATGGACGGGCTGCTCGACATGGGGGGCACGGACGTCGAGGTGCGCAACGGCCTCCGGTACGCCAAAGGCGCGGGGCTGGGTGAGGCGAAGCCGTACCGCGTTACGTGGTCCGGCGACGAGGTGCTCGGGGACGAGCTGCCGGTCCTTGAAGTTGCCGCCGGCGGCCTCCGGTTGCGCCCCTGGCTGATCTACGCCGACGGCTTGACTCAAGTCGGCTACGCGACGGAGTTGCTGCCGATCGAGGCGGTCGGGCGGATGTTCGAGGAGGGGCAGTTGACGCTCTCGGTGCCGGCCGGCGCGTGGGTGACGCTGGACGGGCTGGGGCGCTTCCGGGCCGGGGAAGGTTCCTGGTGGATCGAGCTTGGCGAGCGGCTCCGCGAGGCGTCCGACCTCCTCGACCAGTTGAACGGCGGGCCGGGCGCCAGGCACCTCTGTATGGAGGCCCACCGGGCGTTCGAGGCGGCCCCGAGCGAGGAGAAGCGGGAGGCGCTCCGGAGGGCCTACGAGGCGGTTCCCGAGCACCTGCGGATGTACTGCGGCGACATGGACTCGAAGGACGGGCCGATCCGGCGGATCCTTGGCGAGTTCGGGGACGAGGGCGACACGGACGAGTAGCCGAGACGGGGACGGGCACGGCGTCGGTGTCCCGCTCCACCCGCACTACAAGAAAGAAGCTGGCGGAGCGGGCGGACAGCGTCCCCAGGCCACCGTGATGACGTTCTCCGCGGGGCGAGCGACCGGCCCGGCGTGACCGCCTACAGCGGCGACGGGTACTACGACGCGCACCCGCACGACCCGGCGGCGATCGGGCGGGCGTGCTCCCCGTTCAAGAACACGGTCCCGGCCGGCCCCGAGCCCCTGCCCATCACCGCGCGGCCCACCGACGAGTTCGACCCGACGGCCCGGCTGCCGGTCCCGCGCCGTTCCACCACAAGGTGTTGAACTCGCCCCGGGGTCCGTCGCACGCCTCACCGCTCTCGCGCGCGAGCTGGTTCTCGGCCCCGTTGCCGGTGTCGGCCACCAGCGCCTTGGTACGGGTGCCTTCCGGTGAGCACCGCCGGGCCGCGACGAGCCGGTCGGCCGAGGCGAAGTGGCGGCCTCGTTTTCTGAAGCCGGCCTCACATGAGACCGGTGTGACGCGCGCCACAGGCACCGCGCCGTGTGGGGTCACTTCTTCGGCGGCTTTCCCGAGACGACCACCCCGATGCGGCACACGTCGGCGCCGTCGGACGACCACTTGCCGTGTACCCCGACCACCGGCCGCCCGTCGCCGGACGTCCGCCCGCCCCTGAGCTCGCGGTCCCGCCCCATGGCCGGCGACTCGTACTTGTCGTTCGGGTTTAGCCCCTTCCCCTGGATCTTCATGAACACCAGCCCGTACGCCTCCATCAAACCGCCGCCGCTCGTCTTCACCGCGCCGACCGCGTACCCGGGCTTGGCCTTCACCGTGAGCAGCTTGGCCGGCGCCTTGCCCACCCCCAGCCCGGTCTTCTCCCCGTGCGGGGTTAGATAGATGGGCTGGAGGTAAGACACGATGTCGTGATCGTTGTTGAATTTCCGCAGCCCGTAGTGGAACCCGATCAGCACCCCGCCGGCGGGAGGGGCGTCACGGTAGTCCTTGCCAGCCAAGAACCCCCCGGACGCCTCCAGGTTCTCCACGTCCTTGGCGCGGAGCGCCGCCCGGGCGGCGGCGAACAGTTCGTCGTGCTGGCCGCGGCCGTCGGCCACCTTATCCAGTTCCTCGAGCCGCTTGTCCACCCGTGTGCGGGTCAGCCCGGTCAGGTTCGGGGCGGCCTTGGTGTAGAACTCGTGCGCCCGGCCGAGCATGGCCCGCTTGTGGTGAACCGGGGCCGCCTTCCCGAGGTCGTACCAGCCGTCGCCAACCGCCACCAGTTCCGCCGGCTCCTTCGGCCCGGCCACTTCCTTGTCCGCCACCGACTTCAGCTTGGCGTCGTCGGACGCAGCCAGGAGCGGCAGCCCGCGCTCCCAGTTCCCCTTCTGGAAGCAGTGGTATCGGCCGACGACCGCGGCGGCGGCCGCGTCGTTCGGGTTGGCGTCCAGCGCCTTCTGGGCCGCCCGCACCGACTCGGCCTCCTTCTTGAACGCCTCCACCTCCTTGGCCCGGGTCGCAGCCAGCCCGGCGGTGCGCGCGCTCCTCGACCGGTTCGCCGATTGTTCGGCCAGTTTGACCAGCCGCTCGGCCACTTCCAACTCATCGGCGGTGACCGCGTCGTCCACCGCCTTCAGCAAGAAGTTGGCCAGCGCCTGGGCCTCACTGGCAGGGGCCTTGACGGCGACCACTTTGAGGACCGGCTCGATCTGCTCGATCTTGAGCCCGGCGAACCGCCCGCGGAGCGCGTCGACGGCGGCCAGCGCGAGGTCGGCCTCGCCGGCGGCGGCGGCCACATCGGCGGCCTCGCGGAGCAGGGCGAACCGGGCGGCCGGGTCGTCGTCCGTCTCCTCGGCCTGCTTGAGCAGCTTCGCGGCCAGTGCGGCCCGGGCCTTGGTCGTGGTCTTCGTGTACTCGTCCTTGAACAACTGGCGCACCAGCTTGGTGGCCTTCTCCACGTCCTCCGCCGGCGGGAGCGGAACGCGCGGCTCCTGATCGGCGCACAACCGCAGAGAACATGCCAGAAGCAGCAAGAGGGCGGTGACACGGGGCATGGGACGGCATCTCGGGGGTGTGGGGCGGACCGACACCAAAAGGTTAAAGAGTAACCGTTGAGAGCATTTGGCCTCCCCTGCTGCTGCCGCGGTCGGCCGCAGGGAGGAACTCAAGCACCCCGGTCCAACGGTTACCCCTTAACCGGATTTGGTAAACACACCCAAATTTAGCCGACCGGGACCCAGCCCACAAGGGACCGAACGAGGTGAGCCCCGACCCGGTCGGCCGGGCCGGCAAAATGGCCGCCGGCACTCGCACCCGCCGAAGCGACGGGTCAAGAGGCTCGAAGGGGTCGGGCTTGCGGCCCCTTGAGGGGCGCGAAAGTGCCCGGGAAGCTCTTCTCGGGGGCGGAACGCAACCGCACCACCGCCGAAGCGCCTCGGCGCCCTGCGCCGGCCCGTGTGCGCTCACCGGGACCCCGGCGGCCGGTCGGCGAAGCGCTCGAGGCGCCCGGTTCCGACCCGGGACCTTCTCGCCGGCCCCTGTTATTCCATTTTCGTTGGCGTCTGGACTCGGCTTCCGGGCGATGGTAGACTATCCTATCTCTCCCCGGCCTCGGCTCCCGCCCGCCCCAGACCACAACTCGTTAACCATGCGCATCGGCTTCACCCTTAGCGCCGTCGTCGCTCTCGGGACCGCGCACGCCGCGCCGGCTGCGGACCCGGTCACGTTCGAGCAGCACGTGCGCCCGATCCTGAAGGCGTACTGCCTCGACTGCCACGGGGCCGGCGAGAAGATGTCCGGTGACCTCGACCTGCGGCTCAAGCGGTTCGCGCTCGCGGGCGGCTCCAGTGGCCCCGCGCTCGTGCCCAAGGAGCCGGGCAAGAGCCCGCTCGTCGAGCGCATGAAGTCCGGCGAGATGCCCCCCGGCGAGAAGAAGGTCCCGGCGGACCAGATCGCGCTCGTCGAGAAGTGGATCGCGGGCGGGGCGCGCACGGTCCGCGACGAACCCGCCGCGCTGCCGCCGGGGCTGGGCATCACCGCCGAGGAGCGCGCGTACTGGTTCTACCAGCCGCTGAAGCGGCCCGCGGTGCCGGCCTTCGGCCCGGGGGACCGCGTGCGCACCCCGATCGACGCCCTCGTCCTCGCGAAGCTGCGCGAGAAGGGGCTGGGCTTCAACGCGGACGCCGACCGCGCGACGCTGATCCGCCGGGCCGCGTTCGACCTCACCGGGCTCCCGCCCACACCGGCCGAAATCGAAGCGTTCCTCGCCGACCGGTCGCCCGGCGCCTACGAACGGGTGCTCGACCGGCTGCTCGCGTCGCCGGCCTACGGCGAGCGGTGGGGCCGGCACTGGCTCGACACGGTCGGGTACGCCGACAGCGACGGCGACGGGGCCGTTGACACCGTGCGCCCGTTCGCCTGGCGGTACCGCGATTACGTCATCCGCGCGCTCAACGCCGACAAGCCCCTGAACCGGTTCGTGGTCGAGCAGCTCGCCGGGGACGAGCTGGTCCCGCGCCCGTGGACGAACCTCAAGCCCGAGCAGATCGAGCTGCTGGCCGCGACCGGGTTCCTCCGCACCGCCCCCGACGGCACCGCGAGCGGCGGCACACCGGCCGACGCCGAACAGGTGGTCACCGACACGTTGAAGATCGTGACCTCGGGCCTGCTGGGAACGTCGGTCGCGTGCGCGCAGTGCCACGACCACCGCTACGACCCGGTCCCCCAAGCGGACTACTACCAGCTCCGCGCGGTGTTCGAGCCGGCGCTCGATCCCGGCAAGTGGCGCCGCCCCGGAGCGCGCACCGTCTCGCTGTACACCGACGCGGACCGCGCCAAAGCCGCGGCGGTCGATGCGGAAGCCGCCAAGCTGCAAGCCGCGTTCAGCCAGAAGCAGACCGCGGCCGTGCGCGCCGCGTTCGAAAAGGAGCTGGAGAAGTTCCCGGCCGCCGAGCGCCCCAAGCTCAGAGCCGCGTTCGACACGCCGGCGGGCAAGCGGACCGGTGAGCAACAAAAGCTGGTCGCGGCGAACCCGAAGCTGAACGTCACGCCCGGCGTGCTGTACCAGTACGACACGAAAGCCGACGCCGAGGTGAAGGCGCTCCAGGCGCAGGTCCAGGCGAAGCGCGCGGAGCGCCCGGTCGAGCAGTTCGTTGCCGTGATGACCGAGGTGCCGGGGCGCGTGCCGGTCACGAAGCTGTTCCACCGCGGCGACGCGCGGCAACCGAAGGGGCCGGACCTGGCCCCCGCCGACCTGACGATTTCCGCGCCCGAGGGGAAGCGGTTCGAGGTCGCGCCGAAGGGCGCCCCGCCCGCCACCACCGGGCGCCGGCTCGCCTGGGCCGAGCACCTGACGAGCGGCACGCACCCGCAGTTCGGCCGCGTGATGGCGAACCGCATCTGGCTGAACCACTTCGGCCGCGGGATCGTGGACACCCCCGGCGAGTTCGGCAAGCTCGGCCAGCTCCCCACGCACCCCGAGCTGCTCGACTGGCTCGCCACGGAACTGGCGGACCCCGACCGTAAGGACGCGGGCGCGCGGCCCTGGGGCCTGAAGCGGTTCCACAAGCTCATCATGACCTCGACCGTGTACCGCCAGTCCTCGGCCCGCGAGCCGGCCAAAAGCGCGGCCGACGGCGCGAACGCGCTGTACGGTCGGTTCCCGGTCCGGCGGCTCGAAGCGGAGGCCGTCCGCGACCGCATCCTGACGGTCGCCGGGCGCCTGGACCGCACCCCGTTCGGGCCGCCGGTCGCGGTCGCCGAGGACGCCGCCGGGCAGGTCGGCACCCCGGACGACAAGCCCCGCCGCAGCGTGTACCTGCAAGCGCGCCGGAGCAAGCCGGTCGCGTTCCTGACGACCTTCGACGCGCCCGCCGGGGAACTCCACTGCGAGCGCCGGAACGCGACCACGACCGCGCCGCAGGCGCTCATGCTCCTGAACAGCGCGTTCGTGCGGACCCAGGCCGGGTACGTGGCCAACCGCGTGAGGGCCGAGGCGCAAGCCGACCCGACGCCGGAGCGGCTGGTCGAAACCGCTTGGCGGCTCGCGTACCTGCGCCCGCCCGCCGCGGACGAACTCAAACTCGGAACGACCTTCCTGAAGGCGCAGACGGCCGCCCTTCAAGGGAAGTCGGTGCGCCCCGAACTCGCGGCGCTCACCAACCTCTGTCAACAGCTCCTGGCCTCGAACGAGTTCCTTTATGTCGATTGACACAGCACTCTCGCGGCGCGCGCTGTTGGCCCGCACCGCCGGCGGGGTCGGGTTCTTCGCGCTCGCGCACCTGCTCCAGCGCGACGGCCTGCTCGCCGCCGAGGGGCCGGGCAAGCCGGGGGAGAACCTCCCGGCGAGCCTCGCGCCCCGCAAGCCCCACTTCGCCCCGCGCGCGAAGGCGATGATCTCGCTGTTCATGCACGGCGGGCCGTCGCATGTCGACCTGTTCGACCCGAAGCCGGAGCTGACGAAGCACAGCGGGAAAGAGTACCAGGGCGACGTGCATTACAGCTTCGTGAACCGGGCGAGCAAGAAGCTGTTCGGCAGCCCGTGGAAGTTCGCCAAGCACGGCCGGTGCGGAACGGACGTGTCGGAACTGCTCCCGCACACGGCGGGCATCGTGGACGACATCACCGTGGTCCGGTCGATGCACACGGGCTTCAACGGGCACGAGGTCTCGATCCGCTACTTCCACGGCGGCATCGCGGGCCTGACCGGCCGGCCCACGATGGGGAGCTGGATCGTGTACGGGCTCGGCACCGAGGCGCAGAACCTCCCGGCGTACATGGTGCTCTCCGACCCGGGCGGCCCGCCGGTCGATGCCGCGCACAACTGGAACTGCGGGTTCCTGCCGCCCCTGTACCAGGGCACGGTGCTCCGGCCGCAGGAGCCGCGCATCCTCAACCTCGACCCGCCGCCCGATGCCGCGGGCGCCGTTCAGAAACAGAACCTCGACCTGCTGGGCGCGCTCAACAAGCGGCACAGCGCCGCCCGCCCCGGCGAGGCCGATCTGGAGGCGCGCATCGCGAGCTACGAGCTGGCCGCGGCGATGCAAGTGGCCGCCAAGGAGGCCCTCGACGTGTCCCGCGAGCCGGAGCGCGTGCGCGCGATGTACGGCCTCGACCGGCCCGAGACGCGCGAGTACGGCACCCGGTGCCTGATCGCCCGGCGGCTGGTCGAGCGGGGCGTGCGGTTCGTGCAAATCTTCCTCGGCAACCAGCCGTGGGACACGCACAACAACATCCGCACCGGGCTGCCCGCGATCTGCAAGCGCACCGACCAGCCGGCCGCGGCGCTGGTGAAGGACCTGAAGCAGCGCGGGCTGCTCGATTCGACGCTCGTCCACTGGGGCGGCGAGATCGGCCGGCTGCCGGTGTGCGAGGGCGAGCTGAACGCCGCCGCCGGCCGCGACCACAACGGCCAGGGGTTCACCTGCTGGCTCGCCGGCGGCGGGATCAAGGGCGGGGCGACCTACGGCGCGACCGACGAGGTCGGGCACAAGGCCGCCGAGAACGTGGTCACCCCGAACGACTTCCAGGCCACCCTCTTGCACCTGCTCGGCTTGGACCACGAGAAGCTCGTGTTCCACCACGGCGGGAAGGCGCAGCGCCTCACCGACGGGCGCCCGGCCCGCGTGGTGAAAGAGATCCTCGCCTGACACCCGAACCCGGCGCGGGTCCCTTCTGACGGGCCGCGGGCGCCCCGTCAGAAGGGGAGGCCGGCGGCGGGCTCGCGGTTTTGCGCCGGCGACGTGGCGGGTTCTCATTCGCGGCCCCGGCGGAGCGCAACCGCCGGGGGGCGCGGGCTACTTCGCCGGGGTGGCGTCGGCGTCGAGGTCGCCGAGGGCGTACTGGATGCCGGCGAGGTAGTGCTGGAGGACCGCCGGGTTCCAGAAGATCTCTTCGCGGTGCCCGAGCGAGCAGTAGAAGCACCGGCCCTTGCCGTAGGTGTTGATCCAGCTGATCGGGTACGTGCCGTCCTTCCGCTTGCCCTTGTCCGCGTCCTTTTTGTCCATCTTCGCGGTGTCCATCACGAGCAAGAACTTGCGGTCCTTTGCGAGCGCGGTGTCATCGCGGAACATGTAGATCTCGTCGGCGATCTCGAAATCGTTGCCGCCGAACGCCGCGTTCACCGGGCTCTTCGGATCGACCACCTTCACCGGCACCTTCTGGTGCCACGGGTGGCTCACGAACGCCCCGCCCATCATCTTGTTGTACTCGTCCCACCGCTTGTAGGTATCGGTCGCCGAGTGGATCCCGATGAGCCCCTTTCCGCCCGCCACGAAGTCCGCCAGGCTCTTCTTCAGGAGCTCCTCGCGCGCGTCCTGTTCCGCCTTGGAGCCGGTCTTGGGGCGGAAGCAGTTCTCGGTGGTG
>DASWYH010000678.1:0-2403 GCA_036405095.1 Gemmata sp.
TCACTCGACAACTCCGGCGGTTGAGGGATGGGTGTCATCGCGTCCGTTCGATTACAGAACACCGGCTCTTGAGGCAACTCGGCGCCGAAGGGAGTCAAAAAGACCTGGAAAATGCACGGCCCGCACCCCGTGAACGCTTACGAGTGCGTGCATCCGTGCCTCTTCCTTCTGTGGCCGAACAATAAGCTCACCGGCCGCGCACAGAGCGACCCGGCGCTGGAAACAACGGTGATCTCGCGGTCCGGTGCAGCGCCCGGTTCGGCCGCGACACGGTTCCTCGTTGCCGCGCCCGCCCGCGCTTCTGCTCCGCCACCGTTGCGTATCCGCAGAGCCCGCGCCACCAACGCGCCTCTGCGGAGCGTGAGCGATACCACCCCGTGAGTGCGGCCACCGCAGCGCGCCACACGGGCTGCCGCGGCACCCGCCACCTCACGCGGCACAACCGTCTCTCGCTCCGCGGATCGACCGTGCGCTCGCACGCGAGACGGTTACCCGCTCCGCGCCCACTCTGGTGCCGAACAATAAGCTCACCGGCCGCGCACACCGCGACACGGTCTACCAAACACGTATTTTACCGCGGTCCGGTGCAGCGCCGGGTTCGGCGTCTTCGCTGGCCTTCGCGCATCTGCGGGGCCCGCGCCACCGGTGCGCATCCGCGGGGTGTGAGCGACCCGCCCGGTGTCATGCGGCCGTCGCTGCTCCGGATCGGGGCCCCGGGGGCGGCAACCACCTCACCGCGACGCGGGCTTCGAGGCTGCGTCCGGGTCAGCACGCATGCTCAATGGGACGGCATCCATTGGGCAACGGCGGCCGCACCCGCGATGAGCACAACGGACACGCTGGCAAGCACGGTATAGCCGATATACCGATGATAGAGGTCGGCGTTCCCGGCGCGCCGAGCGTCCCGGCAGGCTCGGGCCACATTGGCCACGAGCGCGGCGACCAGCAGGCCGCCGACCAAGCTGTTGAGCACCCACCGATTCCAGCGCCCGCGGTCTGCGAGCGCCACGTGGGCGTCCCCGAGCGGGCGAACCTGAGGGTCGCCCGCCGCCCGCCGTTCCCAGGTCGTGGCCTCGTCGTCTGGCGTCTGGAACACCTCGGTGATCGGTACATCGGGACGGCTCCACTTGGCGTGCCGAGTGTACGATGAGATCGGCCACCCCGGCCCCCGGCCGGTAACCTCGCACCCGCCCGGCCCGACGCCCACAAGTGACACGGCATCCGGCTGGAGGTTCCACCACACGAACCCGGTGAGGGCAACGATCAACGCCCAGATGCTGAGGCTGGTTGCCCGATCCGCCATTCCGTTTCCTCCGCCGCCGAACATTAAGCTCACCTGCACCGCCATAGCTCAGGGAGCGGTGCCTCCAAGTCAGATGGCGGTGTCAGGTGCAGCGCCCGGTTCGGCGTCTTGCGACTCCATGCCGGCACCGCGTGCCTCTGCGTCCAGGAGCAGCTTGAACCGCCGCCAAGTGGACAGCTCCGGCTCGCGGCTCTCGGTGAGCCAGTACCGGAATCCCCAGTCGGCGACCCACTCGGGGAATCCCACCACGACCTCCGGCGGCACCCGCCGCGTCTCGCCCCAGGGCCGCGCCGGGTGGAACCCGACGACCCAGTGCCGAGACGGCCGCGGGTCGGTGATGTCGAACAGCTCTGCCGGGTAGTGCATCGGGTACAGCCAGTAGTCGTCGTCGCACAGGATGTACCCCGGCACGCCCTCGGACCACTCCAGCGCGTACACCACGTATTCCCAGCCGGGAGTGAGCCTCGGGTAGTCACCGTCGCCCAAGCCGACAGCCCACGCCGTCGTCAGGTCGGCAGCACGATTCGTGCGACACCGCACCCGCATCCGCGCCTCCGCCGCCGAACAATAAGCTCACCGGCCGCGCACATCGCGATCGGTACTGGAAACAACGCAGATCTCGCGGTCCGGTGCAGCGCCCGGTTCGGCGGCGACACGGTTCCTCGATACGCGCACACCACCCCGGCGCTTCTGCTTCGCCACCGTAGCGTATCCGCAGGGCCCGCGCCACCGTTGCGTATCCGCAGAGCGTGAGCGACACCACCGGTTGAGTGCGGCCACCGCATCGCGCCACACGGGCCGCGGCGAGGCCCGCCACCTCGTGCGACGCCACCGCCTCTCGCACCGCGGGGCGACCGTTCGCTCGCAAGCGATACGGTTCCCGCCCTCGCGTCCTCTCTGGGCCGAACATAAAGCTCAGCTGCCCGGCCCGCCCGTGACAGCTGGGTGTCCCAGAAGCGCTGAGGCGGGCCGGGTCAGCTGCAGCGCCGGGTTCGGCCGGTGCCGCCTAGCCGAGCAGCTGCCTGAGCCGGTGGACCTCGGCCAACAAGCGGGCGATGTCCTGCCGCGCTTCGGCTATGAAGTCCTGATCCGCGTGGGTG
>DASWYH010000679.1:0-2165 GCA_036405095.1 Gemmata sp.
CTCGCGGTCCTTCGCCTCGGCGACCTTCAGGGCCGGGTCGGCGGTGGCGTGGAAGGTGCTGTTGAGCCGCTCGGCGATGGCCGCCGCGATCCGCGGGTTCTGGTCGTTCGCGTTGAGCAGCAGGTAGTACGGCCGGTTGTGGGCGACGCGGGCGCCGCCCGCGATGAACCCGGCGCGGTACAAGACGCGCCCGTCGGCGGCGGTGTCCGCCTTCACCTCCTTCGCCCCGTCCGCGACGATGTTGCCCGCGACCAGCGCCCCCTGGGCCCGGGCCCACAGGTTCCCCGCGAGCAGCCGCCCGCCCCCGGCCGGGGCGCCGGTGTGCAGCCGCGACGCCACGTTACCGGTCGTGTCGAAGGTGATGAGGTCGGTTGGGAACAGTTCGCCGCCCTGCAGGCTGGTGGTCCGGCTGTCGTCCGGGAGCGTGATCTGGACGTCGATCGGCTCGCCCTTCCGCGCCCCCGGGGGGACCTCCGCCGAGACGATCACCAGCGAGGTGGTGCGCCCGGGGCCGTCGAGGAGCTTCTTCAGGTTCACCGACTGGTCCTGTTTCAGCCGCTTGAGGCTGTCTTCGAGCATGGTGCGCCAGGTGCCCGGCGGCGGGCTGCTGCCGGTCCCGGGCAGGTTGAACACCAGGCCGACCCCGCTCACCACCAGGGGCTCGGTGTTGCCGACGCTCGTTTTGGAGCCGACGGTGGTGACGGTGTCGGGGTCGGCCGGGTCTTCCCCGATCTGCGACCGCTGGGTCGGGGTCTTGGACTTGAAGAGGTCGGTGCCCTTGCACCCGGCGAGCCCGGCGGTCCCGACCGCGGCCGACCACGCGAGGAAATGGCGCCGGCTGATCCCCGCTGCGAGTTTCCACGCCCGGTTCATGCTTCGTTCCTGTCAGTGGCGCGATCAAGCGGCCCCTGTTCCCCCCGGAACCGGGCCGCCCCCGCGAACAGTGTGTTCTGATTGCGTCGCGAGTGATACCCGCGCCCCGGGTGGCGTCAAGGCCGCTTAAGCCAAAGTGCCGGAAATGCGCGCGCCCGAAAAGTAAGGGACGGGGGAAAGAGCAGGTGCGGGGACCTGGGCTCCCGCGAAGGCCGGTCGGAGTTCCTTGTGCCGGGCACAGCCCGATTCCAACACGGGAGCCTTGCTCGCCGCACCGGCCTCAAGACGTGGACGGGGGGGCGCAGTCGGGCGGCTGCCTCGGCGCGTGTCCGCGCCGGGCGGTTCCGGGGGGCGCCCCGCGCGCACCGGGACTCGCGCTTCGGGAGCGAGCGGTCAGGGCTGGGGCGCGCTCGCGCTCGGTTCGAGTTCGTGCGGTGCGAGGTACGTGAACGGGACAACGGGAATGTTGCGACCGACCCAGAACAGCAAGATGAACACGAGCAGCAACCAGATCCATCGCGCTCCGAGAAAACGCTGGGACCGGTTCTCGCGGGCCAGAGCCCACGCAACCGAAGCCCGCAAAATGATCACGGTGAGGATGGGGAGGGCGACAACCGCGTAGATGTTATACCGAGCGGCTTCAAGGAGGTGGCCGTTCAGCGCGAAGTGGAGAGCGCGACCGGTCCCACAACCGGGACAGTGGAGCCCGCTGAGCCGGTAATGGAAACACTTCGGATACCAACTATCCGGCGTCGGCCGCGTCGTTGCGATCAGGTAAAGACCGATAACGACAGCGGCGGCGGAGATAACCAAAATGGCTCCCCGCACGCCGGTTTTGATTCCCCTTGGTGAAGGGCCGTCGCTCACCGCGCGCCGCCGGCCTGAGCGGCCATAACCTGAACGATCGCGGCGATGACGTTGATAACCAAACCGCTACCGAACGCGATCCAGGACCACATCTTCGCGGAATCCGACGCCCGGCGGGCGCCCGCGCTGTCCCCGTTCGCCCACTTCGAGTTCACTTGGGCTGCGAACACGATTGCAACGATCCCGAACGGGACGCAGCAACAGAGCGTGACAAGGATCGATTGGACCAAGTAGTTGGGCGGGGGGGAACCCCGCCTCGGGGGTGCGTCATCGTAGTCGTCGTCATCGTCGTCGCGCGAGCGCCCCCGAGGTGCGTCGCGGTCGTCGTCTTCGTCGTCGTACCGGTCGCGGGCCATTCGACCTTCTCCGCAGCAAGAATTGGGAACAGCGAAACGTTGGGAACCTCGCTCCGCACAGATTAGCCA
>DASWYH010000680.1:0-3423 GCA_036405095.1 Gemmata sp.
CCGCTCGCACACGAGAACCTGGGTGTGTACTTCGTGTACGGAGCCGATACCGTCGCCAGCGCCAACGTGGTGACGCTGCAAGAGGCGCTCGACCGCGAACTGGCGGTGGTTCACGAAACCAGCGACGTGAACACACTCGCGGTGGAGAACCGGTCGCCGGACTGCGAACTGTTCATTCAGTCCGGCGACATCGTGAAGGGCGGCAAACAGGACCGCATGATCGCCACGGACATGCTCGTTCCCCCGGGTTCGGGGCGCGTGGCGCTCCCGGCCCACTGCGTCGAGCAGGGCCGGTGGACGAACCGCGGGGCCGAGGACGCCAGGCGGTTCGCGAAGTCCGACGCCTTCGCCGCGGGGAAAGAGCTGAAGTACGCGAACGCGCTCGGCCAGCAGGCCGCCGTGTGGCAAACGGTGAGCGAGAACCAGGGCAAGTTGCGCATGAACGTCGCCGCGAGCGTGACGGAAAACGTCTCACCGACGAGCTTTCAACTCACGGTCGAGGCGCCGGCGATCAAGGCTAAGGTGGCCGAGTACGAGGCGGTCCTCCGCACCGCCGGCGAGCGCAAGAATGTGTTGGGGGTGGTGTTCGTGGTGAACGGGCAGGTCGCCGGCGCCGAGGTGTACGGTTCCAACGCGCTGTTCCGCAAAGCGTGGCCGAAGCTCCTGAACGCGGCCGCCGTTGAAGCCGTTGCGGAGCGCACCGGAACCTCTGCGGCGCAACTGCCGACAGCCCGCGCGATCGAACGCTTCCTCGCCCGTGGCGCCGAACCGGAACCGGTCGACACCGTTGTAGCCGCCAACCGCGAATCGCGCGCACGCATCGCCGATGGCGTTACCCTACAGCTCCTTCGCCGCGGTGGGGGACGTGCCGCTGCATTCGCCGTGAACCAAGAAGAGGAAGTGCTCCAAACGGAAGGCGGGCGGGAACTCGCTCAAACCGAAGGGCTCGTGCCGAATACCGAGGCACAGCGAGCAATTTCCCAAGCCCAACAACAGCTCCTCGGCAGGAGCGCCAATTCAGCCGCCGGGCACGCGGGAAGCATTCAGACCGCAAGCCCACAAGCGGCTCAGGTCGCGCCGAACGCTCCCCCTCTTCCTCCGCCGGCGGAGTTCGTTAATCCGACCGCACAGCCGAACCCGGCTGACACGAATCGCGTCGGAAGAATTGTGATCCAAGGGAACGAGCACACCGGAAATCGTGTGCAGATGACCCAACCGAACGTGCCGGCCGGCCAGCCCGCGCCGCCGGTGAACCCGAACGGAAATCGACTCAACAGCAACCGCACCGAAAGCCACTCGACGCTGATGGTCGAATCGCGCGACCCGGCGCGCCAGAACGCGGTCATCCACCGCAGCTACATCAGGAAGTGAGCTAGCGCCGGCACGGGGCCTGGCGATACACTTCCCCCATGCTCAGTTCATCCTCAACCGCGCTGCTCGTTGTGGACGTGCAGCGCGGCTTTACCGAGTTGTGTCCGGCCGAACTTCCGGTCCCCGGCGGGGCCGGAATCGTGTCGAAAGTGAACGAACTCCTTTCCCTCCCCTTCGCGCGGATCGACGCCACCCAGGACTGGCACCCGGCGAACCACCGCTCGTTTCGGGGGCGCGCGGACAACCTCTATCCGCCGCACTGCGTGATGAACACCCCGGGAGCCGAGTTCCTCCCGGGGCTCCACGCGCACCGCTTCAGCGCCGTTTGGCGCAAGGGCTATGACCCCAATTTTGAAGCCTACGCCGTGACCGCACAGCACCCGGGGTTCACCGCGTTCCTCGCGGCGTCCGGGATCAGATCGGTGGTCGTGTGCGGGATCGCAACGAACATCTGCTGCTTCTTCGCCGCGCGGGACCTGTGCGGCGCGGGTCTTGAGGTGCTCCTGATCGAAGACGCGAGCGCCGGTATCGACATCCCCGCCGCCGGGCTGTTCCAGGCGAAAGCAAAAGAAGACGGGCACGCACTCGGCATCCGGTACGGCACGGTCGCGGACGTGGCAGCCGCTCTCGAACGTGAGTCACGCGCTCCGGTCCGCTAGGCGCGCGCGAACGCGCCCCAAGAGCATCGCGTGGTCGAATGCGAGCGCCGGCACCTCGTCCAGCGCGAACCACCCGACCGCGGCGGCGTCGTCGGCCGCGATGGGCTTCACGGCGTCGGCTTCGACACGGGCGAGGTACACCACGCTGACGGTCCACCCCCGCGGGTCGCGCCCCGGGTCGCCGGCGGTGTAGAGTTGCTCCAAATCCGCCACGGAAACGCCCGTCTCTTCGACCAGTTCCCGCCGGGCGGCATCCGGTAGCCGTTCGTTCTCTTCGACGAACCCGCCGGGGAGCGCCCAACTTCCGGCAAACGGGTCTTTTTTGCGCTGAATCAGAAGGACGCGCGGTTGAGCCTCCCGCGTCACGATGGCCACGTCCACGGTCAAGGCCGGTCGCGGGTATTCGTAAGTGTGCTTCAAGTCGCCTTTTGTGGACATTTCAACTCCCGCGCGGGCCAAGGTGTTGCGCCGAAACAGGGGAACCGCTGTGAGTCAACTTACCCGCTCCCCGGGCGTCGGCCAACCGCGGGAAATTCGGGCCGTCTGGTAGAATGAATGTGCTGTCGCAGAGGCGGGAGCAACAAAGGAGAGGTGATTTGTGCGGTTGCAACAAGTTTCGGCGGTACAGGTTGCGCCGGTGAAGGTGCCGGCGCCCAAGGTTGTGGTGTGGGAAGCGTTCGACGCCGCAGACCCGGTGACGAAAGCGGCGGGCAAGCTCTACGAGGAAACCCTTTCGGCCGACGAGCGCATCCCCTGGGAGTGGATCGAGCGCTCGATTCGGGACCGTGTGAAGGCCAAACCCAAGTCGGGCGGGTGGCTCAAGCACTTGCTTCTGGCCGCGCCCGACGGTCAGCAGGACGACCCGGAGTCCTTGGCGGGCTACGCCTACGGGGCGTTCCTGCCCGGCTACGGGGGCTACCTGTGTTACGTCGGGGTTGCGGAACCGGCCCGGCGGCTCGGTGTCGGCCGGCGGCTGTTCGAGCAGTTCTTCAAGGTGCTGCGTGTCGATGCCGGGGAACTGGGCGAATCGCTCCCGTTCGTGATCTGGGAGAGCCACCGTCCCGAACCGGACGCATCGGAACGCGATTGGGACGTCTGGGCCGCGCGCACGCGACTGTTCGACCGCGTCGGCGGGTTGTGGGTCGAGGGCGTGAACTTCCTGGCGCCCAATTTTTCCGACGACGAGGAAGACACGGCCCCGGTTCCGCTCCAACTGTTCCTCAAACCGGTGGACGCGCCAGAGGAGTCGTTCACGCCCGAGCGTGTGCGCGAGGTGGTGGGCGGGTTGCATCAGCGCGTGTACCGCAACGCCCCGGGTACGGCCCTCTTTGATGGCACGCTGCCGCCGGGCTGCGAACCGCGCCTCCGACCCGCAAGCGAAGCGGAATAAAAG